>CAXTTR010000298.1:0-4119 GCA_964247215.1 uncultured Sphingomonadaceae bacterium | reverse complement strand
GCGCTAAGCCGAGCACCGCCAATGTGCCCCGCGTGGTGTTCAGCGGATAAAACAGCCAATCGGCGGCGGCGAGCGTCTCCGAACCACGCCCGGCCGGGCGGCCTTTGTCGGCCACCCACTGCGCCGCCGCCATCTCGACCGGGCCGAGCGGTTCGCCGGGCGGCACCCCGGCGAGCAGCTTGAGCGTGCCCTCGCGCGGTACCAGAAACACCGTGCGGACATCGAACAGCCGCGCGACCTCGGCGCAGATTGACTGCGACAGCGTTAGCGGCGAAGCGACACCGGTAAGCTGGCGCGAAAACCCTGCCAGCGCGGCATTGGTTCGCGCACTGGTAGCGGCAAGATCGGCCTGCACCCGCGTCCGCGCTGCCAACTGGCTGACGATGACCGCGACCGCGAATAGCACGAGGACCGTTACGATATTGGCCGGATCGGTAATCGTGAAGGTGTACAGCGGCGGCAGGAAGAAGAAGTTGTAGGCGAGCGCCGACGCGACCCCAGCGAACAGCCCTGCGCGCAAGCCGAACAGCGTCGCCGCAGCGAGTACGGGCGCGAGAAACAGCATGTCGATGCTGTTCGGTGCGACACCGGCGAGCACCGTGCCCAGCCCGGTCGCGACAGCTACCATCGCTAGCGTCCACGCATAGTCGAGCGGGCGGATGCTGTTGCTGCCGCGGGTCGACGGCAGCTCACTGCCCTTGCCCGTCGGCAGCACGTGCACCGCGACGCCGTCGATGCCGCGCACCAGCGCGTCGACCACCGAGCCGTGCCGCCGCTCGAACCACCATGACCGTAGCGACTTGCCGACAACGATTTGTGTGATCCGCGCCTCACCGGCGAAGGCGCAGACGCCTGCGACGACGTTCGACGCGGGAATGGTTGCAGTTGCGCCGCCAAGCTGGACCGCCAACGCCAGTGTCGCCGCGAGCTGCGCCTGCGCCTCGGGCTTGAGATGGCGGCTGCGCTCGGTTTCGACATGAAGCGCGGTCCACGGCGCGCGTAGCGCATCGGCAAGGCGTTTAGCAGCGCGCACCAGCTCTGCCGCGGTCGGCGCGGCATCGACGGCGACCAGCACGCGCTCGCCCGCGGCGAACGTCCCCGCCAGCGCGGTGGCGCGCAGGTCGCCCAGCAATTCGGCATCGACCGCTTGTGCGGCACGGCGCAGCGCCAGTTCGCGCAACGCCTGCAGGTTGGTCTTCGAGAAGAAGTGTCCGAGCGCGCGCGCGGCCTCATCGGGCACGTACACCTTGCCGGCTTTGAGCCGCGCGATCAGCTCGTCGGGCGGCAGGTCGACGACTTCGAGGTCGGCACTGTCAAGCATGCGGTCGGGAACGGTCTCGCGGACGCGGACGCGGGTGAACGACGCGACGACATCGTTCAGGCTCTCGATGTGCTGAACGTTGACCGTTGAGAATACATCGATGCCCGCCGCTAGCAACTCGTCGACGTCTTGGTAGCGCTTAGGATGGCGCGATCCCGGCGCGTTAGTGTGCGCCAACTCGTCGACGAGTACGAGCGCCGGCCGCCGCGCGAGGATTGCGTCGATGTCCATTTCATCGTGCGCACGGACCGAGCCGTCGGTGTGCCGCCGCTCGATGATTTCAAACGGCCGGACCAGCGCCTCGGTCTCGGCACGGCCGTGCGTCTCGACGACTCCGATAACAACATCGACGCCGTCCTTCAGGCGACCTGCGGCATCGGTCAGCATCTCATAAGTCTTGCCAACGCCCGGAGCCGCGCCGAGGAATACCTTGAGCCGCCCGCGCCCCTCCTGCGCCGCGGCGCGAAGGAACGCCTCGGGCGGCGGCCGGTCGGGGCGCTCGGACGTCACGGCTCGAGCAACGAGGCAAGCAGCGGGTGCACAGTTTCGGCAAACGGGTTGATGACGGTGAGACCGCGCCAGATGAAGCCGTCCTGCATGTCCTCGGAGAGGAGCACATGACAATCGGTACTTGCGGCGGCGGTCAGGATAACCGAGTCCCAATGCTGCAGCCGATGCTTCGACGCGAGATTGACGGCCTTGCTCAGCATCTCAAGTGTAGTCGGCACTGCGTCGAAGTTAATTCCCCATTGCGCGATCGCTTGAGCTAACTCGTCGTCGCTCTTGCGAAATTTATAGGCCAGAACACGTAGCGCTTCACCCATCGACTGGACTGGAGCGACCAGCGTAGCGATCTGCGCCAGCTGCACGACTAAATTGCGAGTGCATGCAACTTTATACCGGTCTGCTTCAGAACGTTCGCCACTGGCGAGATAGACGAGGATATTACTATCGAATGCAAATCGTTTCACTTGCCAAAGTCATCGTCGTACAAATCATCTCGAGTCCAAGGCCCGGTAGTTACAATGGGCCAGGTTTGGAAAAACGCGACCATATCCTTAGCGGCTTTAACCCGCTGTTCCCGCCGGGCATCCTCGGCAGGAACAATTTTGGCTACAGGTTTTCCACGCCGCTCGATCGTAATAATCTCGCCAGCCTCCGCCTCCCCTAAAATGCGGGAGAAGTTCTGGTTCGCCTCGCTCGCTGTGACCGTCCGTGCCATCATCCGCCTTCCAAGTTAGTGTCATCCACTAACTACCGCTTCGTAGCCTCCGCGTCCAGTGCGCGGTTGAGCGCCAGCACGTTGATACGCGGCTCGCCGAGGATCCCCGCCAGCGGTGTTTCGACGGCACTGTCAACTTGCGCGCGCAGTTTAGCCTCGTCGATCCCACGCGCCTTGGCAACGCGGGCAACCTGCGCCAGCGCCGTTGCAGGGCTGATATGCGGGTCTAGACCCGATGCGGAAGCAGTGACCATGTCGCCGGGAACATCACCGCTAAGCCCGTCTGCGCGAGCGCTTTTAACGTCGCCGCGGACCCGGTCGATTAGCGCCTTCGAGGTCGGACCGTAGTTCGAACCGCCTGAGCTGGTTCCGTCATAGCCCTTGCCTGCAGCCGACGGGCGTCCGTGAAAATACTTCGGTGCCGCAAACCCCTGCCCAATCAGCTCGGAGCCGACGACAACGTTGCCGTTGCGAACCAAGCTCCCGTTGGCTTGTCCTGGGAACAGCAGCTGCCCGATGCCGGTGAGCAGTGCCGGGTAGGCGAGCCCCGTCAGCACGCTGAACAGGATCAGCATGACTATCGAGGGGCGTATTGCCGAGCGTAGGTCGTCGTTCATGGCAGCGGTTCCTTACGCCAGACCGAGGGCGGAAACGATGATGTCGATGATCTTGATGCCGATAAATGGCGCGACGATGCCACCCAGGCCGTACACGGTAAGGTTACGCGCCAGCAGCGTACCCGCGCCCGCCGGTCGGTACTTCACGCCCCGTAGTGCTAATGGCACCAGCGCCGGGATGATCAGCGCGTTAAAAATGATTGCCGACAAAATCGCACTCTTGGGTGACGCGAGGTGCATGACGTTGAGCACACTCAGGCCCGGATAAAGCACGACGAAGATCGCGGGCAGGATGGCAAAATACTTCGCGACATCGTTAGCGATCGAGAAAGTGGTCAGCGCGCCGCGGGTCATCAGCAACTGCTTCCCAAGACCAACAATCTCGATCAGCTTGGTCGGATCGCTGTCGAGATCGACCATGTTGCCGGCCTCACGCGCAGCCTGCGTGCCGGTGTTCATCGTCACGCCGACATCGGCCTGCGCCAGCGCGGGCGCGTCGTTAGTACCGTCGCCGCACATCGCCACCAGCCGCCCGCCGGTCTGCTCTTTGCGGATCAACGCCAGTTTGTCCTCGGGCGTTGCCTGCGCCAAGAAGTCATCGACTCCAGCTTCGGCGGCGATGCTAGCCGCAGTCAGCGGATTGTCGCCGGTGATCATAACGGTGCGGATGCCCATCCGGCGCAGCTCGACGAAGCGCTCGCGAATTCCGGCTTTAATGATGTCCTTAAGGTGGACGGCGCCGAGGATGCGGCCGTCGCGGACGACCGCGAGCGGCGTGCCACCCGAACGCGCGATCTCGTCGGTAATGCGGCGCAGCTCCGTCGCAGACACGCTGTCCGCAATGGTGTTGAGTACCGAGTCGACCGCGCCTTTTTCGATGAAAGTGCTGCCGAACCGCAGCCCCGAAAGCCGCGTTGAGGCGGAGAATGGCACGACTTCGGCGTTGGCGGGCATCGCCG
>CAXTTR010000297.1:0-4130 GCA_964247215.1 uncultured Sphingomonadaceae bacterium | reverse complement strand
GCGATGTTCTATCCGGGCAATTACGGCTTCGTCCCGCACACCTTATCCGCCGACGGCGATCCGATCGACGTACTCGTGGTCGGCCAGACCCCGCTGGTTCCCGGCGCCGTCGTCCGCGCCCGCCCGATCGGCGCGCTGGTCATGGAAGACGAAGGCGGCGGCGACGAGAAACTCATCGCCGTGCCGGTCGACGCGCTCCATCCGTTCTACGCCAACGTCAAGAGCATGGAAGACCTGCCGCCGACGCTGAAGGAGCAGATCGCGCATTTTTTCCAGCACTACAAAGACCTGGAAAAAGGCAAGTGGGTGACGATCGGCACCTGGATGGACTCAGACGGGGCGGCGGAGCTGCTGGCCGACGCCATTAAGCGCGGCGGCGAACTGGCCGCACGGCAGGTCCAGCATGGCTATGCGCTAAAGGGGTGAGGGCGCTGAGCCTCCCGCCTCTCTAGCCCTCTCTCGCAAGGGCAGGAGAGGAAGCCGTAACCCTACCGCGGCACGCCGCCCCACGCTTCGTTCGCCTTGAACTGACACCCGCTCGCGCCGCCCGGTCCGACCGTCGAGCAGCTGCCGATGCTGCCGCCGGCACCGCCTGCCGTGTCGCCGAGGACCAGCTTGCGGTTGGTCTCGGTGGCGCTGCGCGGCGCGGGCTGCCCGGCGCGGACCTGCGCCGGGATGCGGTAGCGGTCGGCATCGGTCAGCCGCGTGCAGACGACGATCTCGTCGGGGCTCGACGGCTTCGGGCAGGCATCGGTACCGAACACCGTGACCATGCGCTGGCGTGGTTGCGAGGTGTCGGCCGGCGGGGCCTTGAGCATCGTCTGCGCCCCCGCCGGCAGCGCCAGCAGCAGCATGATCCCGATTACTTCTGCTCGCATCGCCACTTACTCCGAAGGTCCGACAAGCCGACTATACCAAGCCTGTCCCGCACCGTGAACGCCAATCAGCAGCGGCGGTCGCAACGGCCGGTCGAATCTGCCGCCAAGGCCATCGCGGTTAGCTGATCGATGACTAGTTCCGCACCTCGGGCCGCAGGATATACCGCCCCTCCTTGAAGTCGGCGAACATCTGCGTCACCGCCGGATGCGCCACCGGCGCCGCGACATCCTCCCGGATCAGATTCTGCTGGCTGACATAGGCGACATACGCCGATTCGTCGTTTTCGGCGAGCAGGTGATAGAAGGGCTGGTCCTTGCGCGGCCGGACGTTTTCGGGGATCGCTTCCCACCATTCGTCGGAGTTGGCGAACTGCGGATCGACGTCGAAGATCACGCCGCGGAACGGAAACAGCCGATGCCGCACGACTTCGCCCAGGCCGAACGACGCGGTCGACGGCGTTGCAGCGACCGGTAGCTCAGGGTTCGACGGCACCGGCGTGCCGCCAGTTGGAATATCGCTCATACTGTCCTCTACGGCCTCAGGCCTTGCTGTACGCTGTATCATATAGGAAGCCGGACAAACACGAAAAGAGCCGCGCAGGCTTGGCAAAGCCGCCGCGCTATGGCTATAGGGCGCGCTTCGACCGGGGCCGCCGCGCCCCGCCGCGATACGCCTTCGCGGAGAGGTGCCAGAGTGGTCGATCGGGACGGTCTCGAAAACCGTTGTGCGTGCAAGCGTACCGTGGGTTCGAATCCCACCCTCTCCGCCACGCGGCCGTTTCGGACATATAATTTTCGGGCGGCAATCGCGCTGCGGAAAACGCGGCCGCACTTGCGACTATACAACTGCTGCCGCGGGCTCAGGCGACCTCGTCGGCCATCTTGGCGCGCCGCTGGCCGAGCGGTTTGCCGCCGCTGTCGGTGCTGTCTTTCTCGGTCTGATGCTCGAGCTCGGCGTTGAGCTCGGCCCCGAGCAGCAGCACGTAGGTCGACAGATACAGCCACAGCAGCAGGACGACGACCGCGCCGAGCGAACCGTAGGTTTTGTTGTAATTACCGAAATGCGAGGCATACAGCCCGAAGCCGAGCGTCATCAGCACCCATGCGATCGTTGCCAGCAGCGCACCCGGCGACACCCAGCTCCACTTCGCCGCCGTGCGGTTCGGCGCATAGCGGTACAGCGCCGCCACTGCCGCGCTCGCCAGCAGCCCGGCAACAAGCCACGATGCGAGCTTGATGACGAACGCCAGCACCGGCGAGATGTCGCCCGCGCGGTGCTGCAGATACGCCATCGCCGACGCCGCGAGCAGCCCGGCGATCGCCACCAGCACGGCACCGAGCGTTACAGCTGCCGCAATCAGGGTGGTCTTGATGAAGCTGCGCGTTTCATGCTCGTTGTAAGCAACATTGAGCGCCGTGACGATCGCCGTCGCTCCCTTCATCGCGCCGTAGAACGCCAGCAGTAACGCCAGCAGCAGTCCCCAGCCCTTCTTGCTCGCCGCGGTTGTCACAATGCTGGCGAGTTGCTCATTGATCAGCTTGGCCGCGTCGGCCGGCAACGCGCCGCTGATCGCCTCCATCTGTTTGCCGACATCGGACGGGGGCACGACGAGCCCATAGGTCAGCACCAGCGCGCCAAGCAGCGGGATCAACGCGAGGAAGCCGTAATAGGCGACACCTGCCGCGATGAGCCCGATGTTGTCAGCCTGGCCTTCGGCATAGATGCGCTTGAGCACCTGCCACCAGCCACGCGCGGGTATTTCCACGGGCGTTTCAGCCTGCCTGCCAAGGTCCGCCTTGCTTGCCATCAGCCGCTGATCTCATAGTGGATAGGCTTGAAGCTGTAGTTGTTCGACTGCAGCGCCGAACACGCCGTCAGCCCAATAATCAAATCCATCTCGGCGGTAAAGATCGTGTAGTCGCCCGCCCGGCTGCGCGGCGGCTCGACCGTCAGCGCGCCGCTGTCGCTGACCACGACATTCATGAACACGTTGAACGCGCACGGAATCTCGTCGGGGGTGATGCGGTACGGTTCGAGCGCCGCCGCGAGATTGCCGAAGCAGCCACGGTGCGGCTCGGTATCGCCGTAGATAATGCGGAAGGTGTCGGCCGAGCACGGCGTCAGCAGGAAGTCGTGCCGTCCGACCCGGTCCTCACCGATCCGCAGCATGACCCGCGAGCGGTTCGAGTAGAGCAGGTCACCGGTGCTGAGGAACAGCTTGCTGGCGTAATCGAGCGAGCGCCCCGACGAGATCGCCTCGCGCGTGTCGTCACGCGAAAAGGCGAGCAGGTCGGACACCTGCTCGCCCTGCGGGTCGATCACCTTGAGCTGCTGGCCGCGGTTCAGCGTGAACGCCACGCCCGATCGCGGCGCGATTTCATGGGTCACTATCGTTCGCCGCCTGACGCCCGCTGAATGGGCAGCGCCACTCGGGGCCGACAGCGCGCCCGCTATACTGGCGGGCCTCGGACGCGTCGCCGTGCCGCGCCAGCATCGGGTTGATCGACCCGGCGACCGCCATGTCGCGCTCGAGGATACTTTCGCGGAGCTTTTCGTAGCGCCCCATCTCCCGCAGCTTGACGAACTGATCGTGCAGGTTGAACACCAGCGCCGGCCGCGAGAAGCGCCGCGCCGGGCGGCTCGCCTTGGGGTGCAGGCCGACGACGAAGAAGGCCTCACCGCCAAAGCTCAGCGAGAAATGCGGGTCGTCAGGATCATCGCTGACGGTCGGATCGGGCTTCTGGCCGAGCCACTCGTCCTTGGCGCTAAGCGACTGGACGCGAGCCCACAGCGCCGCCTCGAACTCCGCCTCCGACAACGAACCCGGCCCGTCGAAAATGATCACAAGCGTCTGGAACAGCTTGGGCGCGGCGCGGTATGACCGCGCCAGCGCATACAGCGACCGCCAGATCGGCAGGTCATCCCACGCCGAGGTGATATCGCGCGCCACATGGATCGTCATCTGATCGCGTGACAGGGCCGACTTGGCGCCGACACACGGGAATTGTGGATCACGCACGAACTGGCGAAAGTCTTCCGCCAGATCGGCAACGGCTTTGGCGCCCGCGTCGCAGACCGTTAAGGCATTATGTACTGGCATGGCGGCTTAACCTGTGGTGCCGCCCATGTATCCGCCGCCCGGCGTTCTTGTCGCACCGCCGCCGGGCTGCTCCGCTGTCAGGGCCGCAACACGACTTTGCGGAACTCGTCCTGGTCGTTCTTGAACTTGTCGTATGCCATCGGCGCCTCGT
>CAXTTR010000296.1:1192-4143 GCA_964247215.1 uncultured Sphingomonadaceae bacterium | reverse complement strand
TGCGAGCGGTGGTCCGGAAGGAACACCACATGCGCCCAACGCTCGTTCTACTCGCTTTTGTCCTCGCCACCCCTGCCCTCGCCGGGCCGTATGACGCGCGGGTCGCGGCGGTGCTCAAGTCAACGCCGCTGATCGACGGGCATAACGACTGGGCGGAGGCGCTGCGCGGGACCTACGGCGAGAAGTGGTGGGCGGTCGATCTGGCGGGCGACACCGCCAAGCTGACGCCGCCGTTGATGACCGACATTCCGCGGCTGCGCGCCGGGGGCATGGGCGGGCAGTTCTGGTCGGTGTATGTATCGGCGCGGTTGACCGACGCGCAGGCGGTCAAGGCGACGCTCGAGCAGATCGACATCGTCCGCGGCATCGCGGCGAAATACCCGACTGTCTTCGAGTTGGCGACGACGGCGGCGGATGTGCGACGCATCCATAAGGCGGGGCGGATCGCCTCGCTGATCGGCGTCGAGGGCGGGCATCAGATCAACAACTCGCTGCCGGTACTGCGTCAATATTATGCGCTCGGCGCCCGCTACATGACGCTGACGCATGTGCTGACGACCGACTGGGCCGATGCGGCGACCGACGATCCGAAGCACGGCGGTCTGTCGCCGTTCGGCAAGGCGGTGATCGGCGAGATGAACCGGCTCGGCATGCTCGTCGACCTCAGCCATGTCAGTCCGGCGACGATGAAGGCGGCGCTGGCCATAACCAAGGCCCCGGTAATCTTCTCGCACTCGTCGGCGCGGGCGCTCGACGACCACCCGCGCAACGTTCCCGACGATGTGCTGAAGCTGCTCGCGGCGAATGACGGCGTGGTCATGGTAACGTTCGCGCCGTCATACGTGTCGGCCGAGCGCTACCGCTGGGAAGCGGCGCGCGCCGGGGCGATCGCGAGCTATGCGACGCTGCCGTTCGCCGGGCTGTACCTCGGCCAGCCCGAGCGCGCCAAGGCGGCGCTGGCGGCGTGGGACGCGGCGAACCCCCGCCCGGTGACGACGCTGGCGCAGGTGGCGGACCACATCGACTATGTCGCGCGCGTTGCCGGGCACGACCATGTCGGCATCGGCGGCGACCTCGACGGTATCCCCGACGCGCCGGTCGGACTGGCGGACGTCAGCACTTACCCGGCGCTGTTGGCCGAACTGATGCGCCGCGGCTGGAGCGACGCCGACTGCGCCAAGCTGGCGGGCGGCAACGTGCTTCGGGTGATGGCGCGGGCGGAGGCGGTCGCGGCGTCGATGAAGGGTGTCATGCCAACCACGGCGACGATTGCCGACCTGGACGCGAAGTAAGAGATGGGACGTCGGCCACACCCGCGTAATGCTGCCGGGCAGAAAAGCAGCTATCCGCGCCTGTACGGTCGCCATGCGGTGTTCGCGGCGCTCGACAACCCCGAGCGGGTGCACCGCAAGCTGTACGTCACGCACGACGTCGCCGCCGAGCTGGTCATTCCCAAAGGCCTCGCCGTGCAGTACGGCGACGCCGGCGACCTCGGGCGGCTAGTCCCCGCCGATGCGCCGCACCAGGGCATCGTGCTCGAGGTAGAGCCGCTGGATAACCCGTGGATCGGCGATGTGTTCGCGCTTGGAGAGGGCAACAAGCGGCCGATCGTCGTACTTGACCAGGTCACCGACCCGCACAACGTCGGCGCGATCCTGCGGTCAGCCGCTGCCTTCGGCGCGCTGGCGATCGTCACGCAAGACCGCCACGCGCCGCTTGAATCGGGGGCGCTGGCGCGGGCGGCGAGCGGCGCGTTGGAAAGCGTGCCGTGGTGCCGCGTCGTCAATCTCGCGCGCGCACTCGGGGAGATTGGCGAGGCAGGGTTCTGGCGCATCGGCCTCGACGGCAGCGGCCCGGTGACGCTGGAGACAGCGCTGTCGGACACGCGGCCCGCGCTGGTGCTCGGGGCCGAGGGCGAGGGCATGCGTCCGAACACGGCGGCGCACTGCGATGTGCTGGCGCGGCTGCCGATCAGCAACGCGATGGAAAGTTTGAACGTGTCGAATGCCGCGGCGATCGCGCTGTATGCGGCGGCTCGAAGGGATTAGTCGCCGGGGAAAAAATCTGGGTTCAAAGCCTCATCGGCGCTGAAGCTTGGAGTCGATTCAGACCGCATGATCATCGCGCCGTCAACGCCATCTTCCGCTAAGCCACGGGCTGCACGCTTGACGCCATGCTCCCAAGCTTTCCGAAAAAGTTCATCTCGCCGGTGTCGCAAACTCGGACTGTCCTCGAAGATCAGCTCGATCTTGCGACGCGCTTTGTCAACGCTGTTGCACCAGCCACGGCGCGGCTGGCGTGCCGGAGAATAGCGCAGCTTTACGAGGTGCTCGACGGCTCGTTCGAACGACGTCACTACCGTACGACGATCGCTGTTGCCCAAACTCTCGAGTTCCTCTGCAATGTTTTGAAGGTCGACGATCCCGAGACGCCCAGCCCGCAGCGCTTGGGCCTGTTCACGGGTCCAAGCGAAGAAATCGACCTCGTAATCGGCCTTAGCAGACCGCTTGATGGGAACATGCTCGTTCATGCGCTTACCATAGCCTAATAGCTCTCCTCGGCATACACCGCGCTCACATCGCCGCCCCAGCGCCCCGCATACGCGGCCAGCATACGGTCGGCGTTGGTCATGCCGCTCGCGGCGATTTCATGCAGCGGGCCGAGGAAGCCCTGCTCGGTGTCGCCCGCGCCGTTGAGCCGGGCGCGCGCCGCCAGCCCGGCATCGGCGAGCGCCAGCACTGCCTCGGCCAGATCCTGCAACGTGCCGCCGTTCGGGCTTGCGGCCTGCAGCGCCAGCCGCGGCACGTCCTCGCGCAGGCGGGCGTGGTCGGCCGGGGTCCAGTGCTTGCATAGGTCCCACGCCGCGTTGAGCGCATTGTCGTCGTAGAGCAGCCCGACCCACAGCGCCGGCAGCGCGCAGATGCGGTCCCAGCGACCGCCGTCGGCGCCGC
>CAXTTR010000296.1:0-1182 GCA_964247215.1 uncultured Sphingomonadaceae bacterium | reverse complement strand
AGATAGGACTTCAGCCGCACCTCGGGGAACGCCGTCGACAGATGGTCCTTCCAGTCGGCCACCGTCGGCTTCTCGCCGTACAGCGGGGCCAGGCGTCCGTCGAGGAAGTCGCGGAAGCTCAGCCCCGCCGCGTCGATGTAACCGCCGTCGCGGTAGACGAAGTACATCGGCACATCGAGCGCGTAGTCGGTGTAACGCTCGAAGCCGAAGCCGTCCTCGAACACGAACGGCAGCACGCCGGTGCGGTGCGGGTCAGTGTCGGTCCAGATATGGCTGCGGAAGCTCTTGAAGCCGTTGGGCTTGCCTTCGGTGAATGGCGAGTTGGCGAACAGCGCCGTCGCCAGCGGCTGCAGCGCCAGGCTGACCCGGAACTTCAGCACCATGTCCGCCTCGGACGCATAGTCGAGGTTGGTCTGGATCGTGCAGGTCCGCTTCATCATGTCGAGCCCGAGCGACCCGACCTTGGGCATCTGGCGCAGCATGATCGCGTAGCGGCCCTTGGGCATCACCGGCATCTCGTCGCGGCGCTTATCGGGCCAGAAGCCGAGCCCGAGGAAGCCCAGCCCGAGCGCCTCGCCGACCTCGCGGCATTGCTTCAGGTGCCGGTTCGACTCGGCACAGGTTGCGTGAATGGTCTCGAGCGGCGCGCCCGACAGCTCGAACTGCCCGGCGGGCTCGAGGCTGATGTTGCCGTCGGGGCCCTTCATCGCGATGACGTTGCCGGCTTCCTCGATCGGCTCCCAACCGTACGCCTCCATGCCCTTGAGCAGGTCGCGGATGCCGCCGGGCTCGTCGTACGTCGGGGCGCGGTGGTCGGCGACGCGGTAGACGAACTTCTCGTGCTCGGTCCCCATCCGCCAGTCGGCCTTGGGCTTCGAGCCCGCCGCGAAGGTCTCGATCATCTGCGCGCGGGAGGTGATTTCAGCCGCGTCGCCGAGGCCGGTCAGGTGATTGCTCATGACGCCGCGTCTAGCCGTGCTGCGGGCGCGACGCTAGCGCGAAGCGTCGTCGCTACCGCATCTCCGCCAGCGCCTGCCACACCGCCAGCGCGGCCACGGCCGCGGTATCCGCCCGCAGTATCCGCGGCCCGAGCGACGCACCGCGTGCTCCCGCCGCGAGGATGGCGCCGCGCTCGCCCGGCGTGAAGCCGCCCTCCGGCCCGATCAGGATCGCGGCGGGCAC
>CAXTTR010000295.1:2958-4153 GCA_964247215.1 uncultured Sphingomonadaceae bacterium | reverse complement strand
GCGCGAAGCCCCAGCCGAAGATCGCGCCGAGGTCGCCGTCCTCGGGGGTTTCGAGCACGCCCTCGGCGAAGCAGCGCGCACACTCGACCATCTGGCGGTACAGCAGCCGCTCGCGCACCGCCTCGGGCGTCGGCGCGTGATGCTCGCTCGGTTCGGCGACGGTCGCCGACAGCTCGGGCCACAGATATTTGCGCGAGCCGTCCTCGGGGTAGGCATAGAAGCCCTTGCCGCCCTTGCGCCCGATACGGCCGAGCTCGTTCATCGTCTCGATAACGCGGTCGGCTGCCGATGGCTTGTAGGCGTCGCCGAGGTCGGCCTTGGTCTGCTTGCCGATCTTGTACGACAGGTCGAGCCCGACCTCGTCGTTAACCGCGAGCGGACCGACCGGCATGCCCATCGCCTTGCCGATATTCTCGATCAGCGCCGGATTGGTGCCTTCGGACAACAGTGCCAAACCTTCCTGGATATAGGTCCCGAACGCGCGCGAGGTGTAAAAGCCGCGGCTGTCATTAACGACAATTGGCACCTTGCGGATCGCCGCGACGTAATCGAGCGCCTTGGCGATCGCTTCCGGCCCGGTGTGCTTGCCGACGATGATCTCGACCAGCGGCATCTTCTCGACCGGCGAAAAGAAATGGATGCCGATGAAGTTGGCGGGTTTCGACCACGCCTCCGCCAGACCGGTGATCGGCAGCGTCGAGGTGTTCGAGCCGAAGATCGTGTCAGCACCGACGACCGCCTCCACGCGCTTTGTGACTTCCGCCTTGATGGCGCGGTCCTCGAACACCGCCTCGATGATCAGGTCGCAGCCTTTAAGGTCGGCGTAGTCGGCGGTCGGGTGGATGCGCGCTAGCAGTTCGGCGGTTTTCTCGGGCGGGGTCTTCTTCTTTGCCAAGCGGTCAGCCGTATACTGCTTGCCCTTCTCGGCCGCGGCCAAGTCACGGTCGAGCAGCACGACCTCGATGCCCGCCTGCGCGCTGACCATGGCGACGCCCGCCCCCATCAGTCCGGCGCCGAGCATGGCGATCTTCTTCGGCGGCATCGGCGCTATTCCCTGGGGTCGGCGCGCGCCCTTCTCCGCCGCCTGCTTCGAGACGAACAGCGAGCGGATCATGTTGCCCGCCTGCGGGTCGCTGACGACCTTGGCGAAATATTTGCTTTCCACCCGGATCGCCGTGTCCATCGGCAGCTGAGC
>CAXTTR010000295.1:0-2948 GCA_964247215.1 uncultured Sphingomonadaceae bacterium | reverse complement strand
CCTTCGTACACCGCCGACAGGATTGCGATCGGCGCATTCATGTTATGCTGCGTCGTCTTGTGCGTCATTGCGTTGCCCGCGACGAAGGTCTGCGCGAATGCCGGGTTGAACGCTCCGACACCGCCGGGGAACTTGAAGCCTTTCTCGTCCCAAGGCTGCGTGGACTTTGTCGGGTTAGCTTTCACCCACGCCTTGGCGCGTGCCATGACTTCGCCCGCAGGCGCGAGTTCGTCGACCACCTTGAAGCCGAGTGCCTCCTGCGGGCTCATGCTCTTGCCCTGTAACAGGTATAGCAGCGCCGGTTGCACACCCATTAGGCGCGGCAGCCGCTGCGTGCCGCCGCCGCCGGGAAACAGCCCGACCTGCACCTCGGGCAGCCCGAGCTGGACTTTCGGACTGTCGCTGCACACCCGGTAGTGGCACGCCAGCGCATATTCGAGCCCGCCGCCGAGCGCGACGCCGGTGATCGCCGCCGCCACCGGCTTGCCGCACGTCTCGAGGCTGCGCAGCATCGCGTTCATCGTGAACACGGTGTCGAACAGCGCCGCCATCTTCGATTTACCGGCACCGCCGCTGCCGTCGCCGAGGATCGCCGCCATGCCCTTAAGGTCGGCCCCGGCCATAAAGCCGCTCGCCTTGCCGCTCGTCAGCACGACGCCTTTGACTGCAACGTCGGATTTGATGCGCTCGACGGCGGCAACCATGTCGCGGCTGAGTTCGGGGGTGATGACGTTCATCGACTGACCGGGCACGTCGATGGTGAGAGTGAGGATGCCGTCGGCGTCAAGGTCATGGTGGAGGGTGGTGTCGGTCATGGTCGGCTCGCTTCCTTCTCTTGCTTTCTGCTCCCCTCTCCTCTTGGGGAGGGCTCTATCGCGACAGCCCGAAGTTCACGGACCTAAGCTCCCTCCCCCGGCCCCCTCCCCAAGTGGGGAGGGCGAGCAGCAAGAGGGGAGCGGTGCAGTAGCTAAACCCGCTCGATCACCGTCGCGGTGCCCATCCCCGCCCCGATGCACAATGTCACCAGCGCGGTCCCCTTGCCCGTGCGCTCGAGCTCGTCGAGCACGGTGCCCATGATCATCGCGCCGGTCGCCCCCAGCGGGTGGCCCATAGCGATCGCGCCGCCGTTGACGTTGATCTTGTCGTGATCGATGTCGAGCGCCTGCATGTAGCGCAGCACGACGCTCGCAAACGCCTCGTTTAGCTCGTACAAATCGATGTCGCCGACCTCCATGCCGAGGCGCTTCAGCAGCTTCTGCGTCACCGGCGTCGGGCCAGTCAGCATGATCGTCGGCTCGGAACCGATCGATGCCATGCCCATGATGCGGGCGCGCGGTTTCAGGCCATACTTCTCGCCGATCTCGCGATTGCCGATCAGCACGCCGGCGGCACCGTCGACGATGCCCGAGCTGTTGCCGCCGGTGTGGACGTGGTGAATGCGCTCGATCTCGGGATACTTCAGGAGCGCGACGGCATCGAAACCGGGCATGGACTCGCCGATGCCCTCGAACGCCGGGTTGAGGCTGCCGAGCGACTGCATGTCGGTCTGCGGGCGCATGTGTTCGTCACGGTCGAGGACGATTTCGCCAATGACGTCCTTCACCCCGACCACCGACCTGGCGAACCGCCCCTCGGTCCAGGCGCGGGCGGCGCGCTTCTGACTCTCGACCGCGTAGGCGTCGACGTCGTTGCGGCTGAACCCGTACTTCGTCGCGATCAGGTCGGCGCCGATGCCCTGCGGCGCGAAATACGTCTTGTAGGCGACCGCCGGGTCCATCGGCCACGCGCCGCCGTCCGCCCCCATCGGCACGCGCGACATGCTCTCGACACCGCCGCCGATGGCGAACATCGCCTCGCCGCTGATCACTTTCGCGGCCGCCATGTTGCACGCTTCGAGCCCGCTGGCGCAGAAGCGGTTGACCTGTACGCCGGCGGTGGTCTCGGCGTAATCGGCGTTGATCACCGCGACGCGTGCGAGGTCGGCCCCCTGCTCGCCAACTGGCGAAACGCAGCCGAGCACGACGTCGTCGACATCGGCAGTGTCGATATCATTGCGGTCGCGGATCGCCTCGAGCACCTGGGTCGCGAGCTGGATCGGCGTAATCTCGTGCAGCTTGCCGTCCTTGCGGCCACGACCGCGCGGCGTCCGGACGGTGTCGTAGATAAAGGCATCAGCCATCGGTCGTCTCCCAAAGGTTCAGCCGAACCCGCCCCGTCTCACCCGCTGCCCCATCGAAAGCTGGGGCGGCGCGGTGTGTGGCGATGGTTCAGCTCATGATAGTCACGCTAATGCTGCCGCTCGGCGCTGCCCGGAGCCGCAATCGCGCCTTCGACGATGCAGCAGAAATGCTGCAGTTCGTCGATCGTCGCGTCGATATCGAGCCGCTGCTCGGTCAATGCGGCGATGCGCGCGCGACACTTGTCAAGCGTCACCCGGCGCTGCGTCGCGCGACCGTCGCCGGCATCGTACAGGTCTATCATCTCGCCGATTTCAGCGAGGCTGAAGCCGACGTTCTTGGCGCGCAGTATCCACGCCAGCCGCGCGCGGTCACGGCGCGAGTACACCCGGTTCTGACCGCTGCGCTCGGGCGCGATCAGACCTTGGTCCTCATAGAAACGAATGGCGCGCGGCGTCACGTTGAACGCCGCGGCGAGGTCGGTGATGGTGAAGCTCTCCGCCCCGCACGGCGGCGGCGGAATGGCGATTGTCGCAAAGCTGGGCTGCGGCTCATCAAGCATAAGTAGGGCGTAGTTGACGCTTACGTCAGGGTCAAGCGGCCGCTAGCCCAGCTACGTGTACCGCAGCCACCCTGGGATCAAAAACGCATCGATCAGCCACCAGATGCCGACGAAGCCCCAGATGATCCAGCCGACGCCGAACAGTAATGTCAGCCAGCCCAGCCCGTGCAGAAGTAGCATCAGCACGCCGCTGCCGACCCGCCCGGTAA
>CAXTTR010000294.1:0-4169 GCA_964247215.1 uncultured Sphingomonadaceae bacterium | reverse complement strand
GCAAGCCGGGGTCGAGGCCGATGACGATCATTGCTCCCCCTCCCACTTCTGGGAGGGGGCCGGGGGGTGGGGCCGCGCAACGAAAATCTGCAAGTTACGCCCTCGTTGCCCCACCCCCGGCCCCTCCCAGAAATGGGAGGGGAGCAGATCACCCCAATTTCGCCAGCACGTCCTCGGGCACGTCGTAGTTGCCGTACACGGTCTGTACATCGTCGTCGTCGTCGAGCGCGTCGATCAAGCCCATCAGCGTGCCCGCGGTGCCGGCATCGACCACCACATGCTCGTTCGGCCGCCAGTGCAGCTTGGCGGTTTCGGGCGGGCCAAGCTTTTTCTCGAGCGCGATCGCGACCTCGTGCAACACGTCCATTGCGGTGTAAATCTCGTGACCGTCGTCGGACGATACGACGTCGTCGGCCCCGGCTTCGAGCGCCGCTTCGAACACCGCGTCGGGGCTGCCCGCCTTGGCCGGGTATTCGATCAGCCCGCAGCGTTCGAAGCTGTGACTGACCGAGCCGCTGGCCCCCAGATTGCCGCCATTCTTGGCAAAGATCGTGCGGACGTGCGTCGCGGTGCGGTTGCGGTTGTCGGTCAGCGCCTCGACGATCAGCGCGACGCCGCCGGGGCCGAAGCCCTCGTAGCGCAGCTCCTCGAAGTCGTCACCACCCGGCTCGGCGGCTTTCTTGATGGCGCGCTCGACGTTCTCCTTGGGCATCGACTCCTTGCGCGCCGCCAGCACCGCGGTGCGCAGCCGCGGGTTCATGGCGATGTCGGGCAGGCCGCCCTTGGCCGCGACGGTGATCTCGCGCGCCAGCTTGGAGAAGATCTTCGACCGTTTGGCGTCCTGCGCGCCCTTGCGGTACATGATGTTCTTGAACTTGCTATGGCCGGCCATGGGTGTCCATCGATGCTGAGCGTGGCCGGTGTGTAGCGCCGCCAGCACGGCATTGGCAATGCTAGCTTACCGGCCTTGCAGGTGCGACTGACCCGTGAGGTTAACCCGCAGCAGTTGCACGCTGTGCCATCATTGCCTTCATCTCCTCAGCCTGCTCGGCAATACAGCGTGCGCCGATCTCGCTCGCCTTGGCGCGGGCCCACCACGCGGTAAGACCGGGACGCGCGGCGATCAGTTCGGCCGTCGGCATCATTGGGCTGAATGCGTCGAAGAAGAAGAATAGCGGGATCATCGCGGCGTCAGCGATGCTGAACTTGTCGCCAACGGCAAAGCTGTCCGCTGCACGGCGGAAATGCTCGATATAGCCCATCGCCAGCTTGAGCTTCTCGAGCGCCGGGGCGAGGCCTTCGGGCTTCTCGCGCGCATTGAACACACCGCCGATCTCGGGGACGACATACACGTCGACGAGCCGCACCAGCAGCCGCTCGCGGGCCGCGGTCTTGGGGTCGTCCGAAATCATCTTGGGACCGCTCAGCACGGTGTCGAGGTACTCGGCGATGACCTGGCTCTCGGGCAGATGAAAGTCGCCGTCATGCAGCAACGGGATTTTCGCCATCGGCGTCATCGCCAGGAACGCGTCCGACTTGATGCCGTCGGCGGGTATCTCGAGCGCGAGGTCATGCCCCTTGGCACGCGCCACCAGCAGCGGCCGCATGACGAACGGTGATAATGCGATGCCGTACAGTTTCATGATCTGCTTTCCAGGATGAAGCTGCCCGATAAGTCATTTGTTCGACGAAGCCTAGACTCGATCGGCACTCAGATGGACGAGCGAGGTCCGGTCCAGACATCGGCGGGTCTGAACGCCACGAAACGATCCTGTTCGATACCGGCGGCGGCGAGCGCTATGCCGAGCGACTTCGCGGGCGCGTCGCGCGCCTCATCGGTGAGCTGGAAACTGCCCCAATGGACACCGACGGCCGCCGCGGTGCCGCAGTCCTGGAAGATCTGCACGGCCTCCGCCGGATTGACGTGCTGCGGCTTCATGAACCACCGCGGCTCGTAGGCGCCGATCGGCAGCACCGCCAGGTCGGGCGCGCCGTGCGCCGCAGCGAGCGCGCGGAAGATCGCGCCGTCGCCGTAACCGGTGTCGCCGGCGACATAGACGGTGGCCGCCGCACTCTTGACGACAAAGCCGCCCCACAACGCCATCCGCCGATCGAAACCAGAACGCGCCGACCAGTGATACGCTGGCCAGATAATGATCTCGACGCCGGCCAGGCCGATGACGTCGTGCCAGTCGCCCGCGACCACATCGACGTCGCGGGCGATGCGCCGAAGCAGCACGTCATTGCCCAATGGCGTGATGAAACGCGGCCGGTGCCCGGCGTGCAGGCGGCGCACTGTCGCGGCATCGAGGTGGTCGTAATGATTGTGGCTGATAAGCACGGCGTCGATGGGCGGCAGATCGTCGAAACGGATACCAACCGAGTCGGCGCGCTTGGGCCCAAGCAGGCCAGCCGGTCCGGCCCGGTCGGACCACAGCGGATCGACAAGCAGGTTAACACCGCCCACCTGGATCAGCACCGTCGCGTGGCCGACCATCGTCACCCGCAGCGCCGCCGAGCGCTCGGGCGGTACCGCGGGCGCGACGGTCGACGTCACCTCGGGCCAGGCGATCCGCTCGCCCGACCGCGTCCAGCGCAGCAGCTCAGCGAAGCTGCGATCGGTCGACACCTGCCCCGGATTATAGAAACGCAGCCCGTCGAAGTGATCCGACACCGGACCTTGGTAATAGGGGTTGGCCATGCTTCGCCGAGCTAAGGTCTAGTTTTTTCAGGCGCGAGCACAGCCAAGCTTAACCCCGCGGTTCCAACGCAAGCTGGGGTCCATCGTCGGGCGAGCGTCAGCCCGGCCCGGAAATGAACCCCAGCCGGCGCTGGGGCAACGGGTGGAGCTGATGGTGCTTCCACTGCGCTACAACGGCCTAATCCGCCAGCCCCAAAGCCGCCTTGTAGGTTTCCAGCAGCGCCTCGGCTTCCTGCCGCGCGCCCTTTTCCATCGCTCGCAGCCGGATGATCGTCCGCATCGTCTTGGTGTCGAAACCGGTGCCCTTGGCTTCGCCGTAGACGTCCTTGATATCGTCGGCGATGCCCTTCTTGTCTTCTTCGAGGCGTTCGATCCGCTCGATCAACAGCCGCAGCTGCTCGGCGGAAACATTGTCCGTCATGGAGTCTCCAAAGGTGGTTCGGCGAGCGGCTTACGGCGCGGGTCGTAACGGCGCAAGCTGCGGAGTCAGCTTGCCACGACGCCCGGCTGGCAGGTCGGGCAGGCGAACACCCGGCGGGTCGCGAGCTGGTAACGCTCGATCGGTCCGGCGCACGCTGGGCATTCGGGCTTGTTGAAGATGTTGACGCGCTCGCGGTATTTGCTGTGCGCCGACTTGACCGTATCGACGGTGATGATGGCGTTCTTGTCGACGCCGAGCTGGAGCAGCGTGACCGCGTCCGCCCAAATGCGGTCGAACGCCTCGCGCGGCACCGCCTTGCCCGGCGTGCGCGGGTCGAGGCGCTGCCGCCACAGGATCTCGCTGCGATAGATGTTGCCGATGCCCGCCAGCACGGACTGATCCATCAGCAGCTGGCCGACCGGAGTGCGGCTCTTGCTGATCCGCGCCCAGGCGCGCTCGGGATCGGCATCGGCGCGCAGCACGTCGGGGCCGATGCGCGCCGTCAGTCTCACTGCATCCGCCGGATCGAGCACCTCGCAGCAGTTGGGGCCGTTGATGTCGACGACGTGGCTGCCGCTGATCATCCGGACGCGGACTTCGCCGCGCGGTTCTGGAGCGGGAACTTTGTGCGTGCGGAACTTGCCGAACAGCCCAAGGTGGATGTGCAGCGCGTCGCCACCCTCGAAGCGGTAAAGCAGGTGCTTGCCGTACGCGTCGATGCCGGTGCAGCACTGCCCGTCGAGCTGCGCCGCGCCGTCGGCGAAGCGGCCCTGCGGCGACGATACCGCGAGCCGCTGCCGGACAAGCATCGGGCGCTGGTCGCGCGCGGCGCGGTGGATGGTATGGCCTTCGGGCATGGACCTGCTTAGCGCGCAAGAAGTTAGCTGCGTATTGGTCGCAATAGTCGCAGCCGTTTTTAACAGCTAGCTACTCACCTCGTCATCGTGAGCGCCCGCATGACCAAAGTCGCCATTATCGGAGCGGGTCTCGCCGGGCTGGCATGCGCCGAAGCGTTGCAGGCTGCTCGCCACAAGGTCGTGCTGTTCG
>CAXTTR010000293.1:1895-4176 GCA_964247215.1 uncultured Sphingomonadaceae bacterium | reverse complement strand
CGGTAGCGCCTTACAAGGTCGGGCTGATCAATCTGCGCGCCGACGACAGCGCCTGCGCGGTAGCGGCGGACGCACTTTACGCGCAGCTCGAAGCGGCCGGGGTCGAGGTGCTGTACGACGACCGCGACGAGCGTGGCGGCGCGAAGTTTGCGGCAATGGACCTGATCGGGCTGCCGTGGCAGCTGGTGGTCGGACCGAAGGGCGTCGCGGCGGGGACGGTCGAGCTGAAACGCCGCGGGCAGGGTGTACGTGAGGAGATGAGCGTCGAGGCGGCGCTGGCGAGGTTGACGTGAGGGTGGCGCTTACTTTCTGCTCCCCCTCCCCTGAAGGGGAGGGGAGCAGGAACAACGTCCAATTCAGCCAATGATCACCCGCTACGAGCGCATGATAGCGGCCCGCTACCTCCTCCCCGGCCGCGGCGAGGGCTTTATTTTTCTCGTCGCCAGCATCAGCCTGATCGCGGTCGCGCTCGGCGTCGCGGCGCTGATCGCCGTCATGTCGGTGATGAACGGCTTCCGCGCCGAGCTGTTCGACCGCATCCTTGGATTGAACGGCCATGCGGTGATCCAGGGCTACGGCGGTAAGCTCCCTGACTGGCAGCCGCTGAGCGCACAAGTCCGCGGCTTGCCCGGTGTGACCAAGGCGACGCCGCTGATCGAGCAGCCGCTGATGGCGACCTTCCGTAACCGCGTCGAGGGCGTGCTGGTGCGCGGCATGACGCTGCCCGACATCATGGCGACCAAGGTGATGACCGCCAACGTCCGGCAGGGCTCGCTGAGCAATCTCGTGCCCGGCACCAACACCGTCGCAATTGGCGCGCGGCTGGCGGAGAACCTCGGCGCGCAGGTTGGCGATACGATCAGCCTGATCTCGCCCGACGGCGAGACCGGCCCGTTCGGGACGGTGCCGCGCATCGTCGCCTACCGCATCGTCGCGGTATTCGAGGTCGGCATCTACGATTACGACAAGGCATTCGTGGTCATGCCGATGGCGGACGCGCAGACCTTGCTGCGGCTGGGCGATGCGGTCGGCTTGATCGAGATCGTCACCAACGACCCCGATCATGTCGACGCGATCCTGAAACCGATCGCCGGCAGCATCGGGCGCTCGGGCGTCATCGCCAGCTGGCAGCAGACCAACAGCGCGCTGTTCGAGGCGCTGGTCGTCGAGCGCACCGTGATGTTTTGGGTGCTGTCGATCATCATTCTCGTGGCGGTATTCAACATCCTGTCGAGCCTGATCATGCTGGTCCGCGCCAAGAACCGCGACATCGCCATCCTGCGAACGATGGGCGCGAGCCGCACAGCGTTGATGCGGGTGTTCATGACCGTCGGTACGCTGATCGGCGGGCTCGGCATCGGGCTGGGGCTCGTGCTCGGTTTCGCGCTGCTGCACTTTCGCGCCAGCATCGTATCGGGCGTTTCGGCGCTGACCGGCGCGCAGCTGTGGGATCCGTCGGTGCGCTACCTGACCGACCTGCCGTCGCGCACCGATCCGACGGAGGTCGTCAGCATCGTCGCGTTGACGCTGCTGATGTCGTTCCTGGCAACGCTGTTCCCGGCGTGGAAGGCGGCCAGCACCGACCCGGTGCAGGTCCTGCGCTATGAGTGACCCGGTACTGCGCGTAAAAGGTTTGTGCCGCAGCTTCAGGCAGGGCGACGTCACCATCGACGTGCTGCGCGGCGTCGACCTGACCGTTGCTCCCGGCGAGATCGTCGCGCTGCTTGGGCCTTCGGGATCGGGCAAGTCGACGTTGCTGCAAGCGGTCGGCCTGCTCGAAGGCGGCTTCAGCGGGGCGATCAGCATTGCCGGCGAGCGGGTCGAAAAGCTCGACGCGCGCGACCGCACCCGGGTGCGTCGCGACAAGCTCGGCTTCGTCTACCAGTTCCACCATCTTCTCCCGGACTTCTCGGCGCTCGAAAATGTCGTGCTCCCGCAACTGATCCATGGCGCGCGCGATCGGGCAGCGCGGGCGCATGCCGCCGACCTGCTCGGCAAGCTTGGGCTTGGTAACCGGCTGACGCATCGCCCATCGCAGCTGTCGGGCGGCGAGCAGCAGCGCGTCGCCGTCGCCCGCGCGCTCGCCAACCAGCCGGTGCTGGTGCTGGCGGACGAACCGACCGGCAACCTCGACGAGGCGACCGCCGCGACGGTGCTGGCGGAATTCCTCAACCTTGTCCGAAACCTCGGCAGCAGCGCGCTGGTGGCGACGCACAACCTGGCGCTTGCCCGGCAGATGGACCGGGTCGTCACGCTGCATGAGGGGCGGCTGGTTATCCCC
>CAXTTR010000293.1:0-1885 GCA_964247215.1 uncultured Sphingomonadaceae bacterium | reverse complement strand
GCCTTCGTTCCACTGCGCGTTCACTCGTCCTATTCGATGCTTGAAGGCGCGGTGCAGCCGGCCGACGTCGCCAATCTGTGCCGCCGCGCGCGCTTCCCGGCGGTGGCGCTGACCGACCGCAACAACCTGTTCGCGGCGATGGAGTTCTCCGACGCGTGCAAGGCCGAGGGCGTCCAGCCGATCATCGGCGCGCTGCTCGGCATCGAGCGGCCGGGCAGCCGGACGAGCGTCAGCCGCCCGGTGACCGACTGGCTCGTCCTGCTGGCCCAAGACGATGTGGGCTATGCCAACCTGATTTCACTGGTCAGCGACGCGCACCTCGACTCAGGCGCGGTCGACGATCCGCAGCTGACGCTCGACCGGCTCGAAGGCCGCACTGATGGCCTGCTCGCGCTGACCGCCGGGCCAGAGGGCGCGCTCGCCCGGATGCTCGCCGACGGACAGGACGCCAGCGCTTACGCCGATCGGCTCGAAACGCTGTTTCCAGAGCGCCTGTACATCGAGATCAGCCGCACCGAAGACCCGGTCGAAGCCAGGTCCGAGGCGGCGCTGATTGCGCTCGCTTACGACCGCGACCTGCCGCTGGTGGCGACCAATCCGGTGCGCTTCGCCGACATGGGCGTCCACGCCGCGCACGATGTGCTGCTGTGCATCGCCGACAGCGCGTATGTCGAGACGCAGGAGCGCCGCCGCTCGAACCCGCACCATTGGTTGAAGTCCGCGAAGGACATGGCTGCGCTGTTTGCCGATCTGCCCGAGGCGCTGGCGAACACGCTGGTCGTGGCGCGGCGCTGTGCGGTCAAGGCACCCGCGCGCGCGCCGATCCTGCCGAG
Source organism: uncultured Sphingomonadaceae bacterium (assembly GCA_964247215.1). Lineage (GTDB taxonomy): Bacteria > Pseudomonadota > Alphaproteobacteria > Sphingomonadales > Sphingomonadaceae > Polymorphobacter_B. The sequence goes on along the minus strand of CAXTTR010000293.1, from coordinate 1,052 downwards.
CCTTGCGGGCGATCCCGAGGCCGAGTGCCGGACGCTGGCCGCCGATGCCGCGGCCGGGCTTGAGCTCCGGCTGGCCAAGCTCGGCATTACCGGCGGCGACGCCGTGCCGTACCGCGAGCGGCTCGACTTCGAGATCGGCGTCATCAACCGCATGGGCTTTGCGGGTTACTTCCTGATCGTCGCCGACTTCATCGTCTGGGCGAAGGCGCAGGGCATCCCGGTCGGGCCGGGGCGCGGCTCGGGCGCCGGCAGCGTCGTCGCGTGGGCGCTGACGATCACCGACCTCGACCCGTTATACCACGGCCTGCTGTTCGAGCGCTTTCTCAATCCCGAGCGCGTCTCGATGCCCGACTTCGACATCGACTTCTGCGAAACCCGCCGCGGCGAGGTTATCCGCTACGTCCAGGGCCGCTACGGCCGCGCGCAGGTGGCGCAGATCATCACCTTCGGGAAGCTGAAGGCGCGCGCCGTGCTCAAGGACGTCGGCCGCGTGCTCCAGCTGCCCTATGGCCAGATCGACCGGCTGGCGAAGTTGATCCCGAACCACCCGACCGACCCGTGGACGCTGGCGCGCGCCTTGAACGGCGTCTCCGAGCTGGTTGCAGAGCGCGACCGCGACCCCAAGGTGGCGCGGCTGCTGCAGATCGCGCTCAAGCTCGAAGGGCTGCCGCGCCATGCCTCGGTCCACGCCGCGGGCGTCGTCATCGGCGACCGGCCGCTGTCGCAGCTGGTGCCGATGTACCGCGACCCGCGCTCGGACATGCCGGTGACGCAGTTCGACCTGAAATGGGTCGAGAAGGCAGGCCTGGTCAAGTTCGACTTCCTCGGGCTGCGAACGCTGTCGGTACTCGAACGCGCGACGACGCTGCTGGCCGAGCGCGGCGTCGTAATCGATCTGGCGACGCTGCCGCTCGACGACGAGGCGACCTACCGCCTGATCGCGCGCGCCGACACCGTCGGCGTCTTCCAGTTCGAATCGGAGGGCATGCGCCGGGCGCTGACGCAGGTGCGCCCGAGCTGCTTCGCCGACATCGTCGCGCTCGGTGCGCTCT
>CAXTTR010000292.1:1983-4197 GCA_964247215.1 uncultured Sphingomonadaceae bacterium | reverse complement strand
GCCAGCTCCGGCGGCAGCGCGTCCGCCGCATAGCTCGGCACGTCGAGCCGGAGCAGCGCGGTGAGCGGCACGCCGACGTCGGCGGTGCCGTTCGAGCGGTCGACGAGGCAGGCAGCGTGCACGACGCGCCCGCCCGCCGCGGTGATCGCGGCGATCGCCTCGCGCGAGCTCAGCCCGGTGGTGACGACATCCTCCATCATCAGCACGGGCTGGCCGGGTTCGAGCGTGAAGCCGCGGCGCAATTCGAACACCCCCGCGGGCCGCTCGACGAACATCGACTGGACGCCCAGCTGCCGCGCCATCTCGTAGCCGCAGATCAGTCCGCCCATCGCCGGCGCGACCACCGCAGTGACGGTGCGCCACAGGTCGGGCGGCAGTTTGTCGAGCAGCGCGCCGCACAGCGCCGCCGCGCGCACTGGATCCATCAGCACGCGCGCGCACTGCAGGTAACGCGCCGAGTGCAGCCCCGACGACAGGATGAAGTGCCCGTCGAGCAGCGCTCCAGCATCACGGAATTCGGCAAGAATGTCATCATCGGTCACGATGGGCGTGACTAGCATCACTCGCATGCGACGACCAGTCTGGCATCTTGTCTGCCGCATTGGTAAGCCATGTCCGGGCAAAAGGGGAGATCGTATGCAATATGGAGCATTGGTGCGTGTCGCGATGATCGCAGCGCTGGTTGTCCCGGTGCTGCCGACCGCGGCGCAGATCAAGTCGACGCACTCCGAGTCGGCGGAGGTGACGCGCGCCAAGAAGACTGCCGAGCTGCCGAACTGCGCGCGGCCGCTCGGCACGATCGCGCTCGGCGAGCCCGAGACGCGCTGGTGGGGCGACCTCGGGCTGGGTTCTCCTGAAGCATTGATCCGGGTCTACATCCAGAAATCGCACTGCTTCAAGCTGGTCAACCGTTCGGCCCGCGGCATGGCGGCGATGCAGCAGGAGCGCGCCTTGAACGCCGGCGGCGAGATGCGCCGCGGCGGCAGCATCGGCAAGGGCCGGATGGTCGAGGCCGACTTCACTGTCATCCCCGACATCGTGACCAGTAACAATAATAAGGGCGGCATGAACCTCGGCGGGCTGCTTGGCGCGTTCGTGCCAGGCGTCGGCGGCGCGCTGCTCGGCGGCATCAACGTCAAGAAGCGCTCGGCTAATGTGGTGTTGAACGTCGTCAACAATAAATCGTCGGAGGAGTTCGTCGCGGAGGGCCAGTCGAAGAAGACCGACCTCGGCTTCGGTGCCGGCGCGGGCATCTTCGGCGGCGGCGTTCTCGGCGCGGGCGGCGCGACCGGCTATGACAGCACCGAGATCGGTCAGGTCATCGCGCTCGCCTACCTCGACGCCTACACTAAACTTGTCGAGAACCTTGGCGGCATGAGCGCTGCCATCGCCGGGCCGCAAGCCGAGAAGGCCGTGACGCTCAAGCGCCCGAGCCGGATGTTCGCGGCCGCGTCGCTGACCTCGCGGATGGTCAAGATGCTCGATGCGGGGGCGATCCTGTACCCTACCGGGCAGAAGACCGGCGGTTTGTGGGAGGTCGAGGACGAACTCGGCACCCGCGGCTGGGTCAGCGAAGCCTCATTGGCGGTAGCGCGCTGATTTAAGCCCTCTCCCGTAAGAACGGGCGAAGGCTAAGCCTTCACCCGCTCGACGCTGACCACCGCCTGCGTCGCGCGCAGGGCTGCGATGATGTTGGTGAGATGCGCGAGATCGTCGACCTCGACGTCGATCACGAACGTGTGGAACTCGCGGTCGCGCTGCTTCAGCGCCAGGTTGACGATGTTGGCGTGGTGGTGCGCGAGGATCGCGGTCAGTGCCGCGAGGCTGCCGGGCTGGTTGCGGACGACTGCGGCGAGCCGTGTCACGGCGCTCTCGGCCTCCTCGCCCCAGGCGAGATCGAGCCATTCGCCATTCTCGCCTTCGAGGGTCGCGCAGTCGATGCTGTGGACCTCGATGCCGGTGCCGGGGCGGCGGACGCCGACGATGCGGTCGCCGGGGATCGGGTAGCAGCATTCGGCGAGCTGGAACGCCACCCCTGGGGTCAGTCCCTTGACCGAGATTGCCGCCTGCTGCCCGGTTTTGCCTCTGCGTCCCTTGCCCTTCAGCCCCGCAGTCGAGCCGGGCAGCACGGCTTCGAGCAGCGCGGTATCGCCGATCGTCTGCCGTGCGAGCCCAAGGTAAAGGGCATTACGGTCGGGCAGCTTGAGCCGCGTC
>CAXTTR010000292.1:0-1973 GCA_964247215.1 uncultured Sphingomonadaceae bacterium | reverse complement strand
CGCCGCGCATAGAGCAGCGCCGCCGCAACCGCGTCATCCGACAGCGGCAGCTTCAATCGCGCGACGATCTCGTCGTACAGCTTGCGGCCCATGGCGAGCAGCTCGCCGCGCTGCTGCTGGCGGACGAAGCGGCGCACGGCGGAGCGCGCCTTGACCGAGACGACGAAGTTCTCCCATGCCGGGTCGGGCGCGGGCTGCTTCGAGCGCAATATCTCGACCTGGTCGCCGTTGGTCAGCAGCGTCCGCAGCGGCACGACGCGGCCGTTGACCTTGGCCCCGACGCAGGTGTCGCCGAGGCTGGTGTGGACCGCATAGGCGAAATCGACCGGGCAGGCTCCGGCGGGCAGCTGGATCAGCTCGCCCTTTGGGGTGAAGGCGAACACCTGATCCTGGAACATCGCCAGCCGGGTGTGTTCGAGCAGCTCCTCGGGCGTCGCGGCGTGGTCCAGGATTTCGAGCAGGTCGCGGATCCACGGATAATTCTCGCGTGCCGGAGCCCCGTCGGGACCCTGCTTGTACGCCCAGTGTGCCGCCAGCCCGAGTTCGGCCGCATGGTGCATCTCGGTCGTACGCAGCTGGATCTCGATGCGCAGCCGCTCGCTGTGCATGACGGTGGTGTGGAGCGAGCGGTAGCCGTTGCGCTTGGGCGTCGAGATGAAGTCCTTGAACCGCCCCGGCACCATCGGCCAGCGTCCGTGGATGACGCCGAGCGCGCGGTATGCCGCAGCGGTGTCGGGTACGACGACGCGGAACGCCATCACGTCGGGCAGCGCCTCGAAGGCGATGTGATGCGCCTGCATCTTGCGCCAGATCGAAAACGGACGCTTCTCGCGCCCTGTCACCTCGGCGTCGATGCCGTTCTGGCCGAGCAGCAGCTTGATGCCGCTGGTGATCCGCGCCACCATGTCGCCGCCGCCGGCGCGCAGCGCCTCAAGCCGCTTGGCGATCGAGGCGAACCCTTCAGGCTCGAGTTCGCGGAACGCCAGCCCCTGCAGTTCGTCCATGAAGTCGTACATGCCGATGCGCTCGGCGAGCGGCGCGTAGATATCCATCGTCTCGCGCGCGATCCGCCGCCGGCGCTCGGGGTTCGGGATGAAGTGCAGCGTCCGCATATTGTGCAGCCGGTCGGCCAGTTTGACCAATAGCACGCGGATGTCGTCCGACATCGCCACGAGGAACTTGCGGAGATTTTCGGCGGCGCGCTCGGTCTCGGTCTGCGCCTCGATGCGGCTGAGCTTGGTCACCCCGTCGACCAGCCGCGCGACGTTCGCCCCGAACAGCTTCTCGATCTGCTCGTTGGTGGCGACGGTGTCTTCGATCGTATCGTGGAGGATGCCGGTGGCGATCGTCTCGTCGTCGAGCTTCAGCTCGGTCAGGATGCCCGCGACTTCAATCGGGTGACTGAAATACGGGTCGCCGCTCGCGCGCAGCTGCGAGCCATGCGCCTTCATCGAGAACACGTACGCGCGGTTAAGCAGGTCCTCGTCGGCCCCCGGATCATAGGCCTTTACGCGTTCGACGAGTTCATACTGGCGCAGCATGGGCAGAGTGTGGGGGGTGGCGGGCGTGGGTGCAACTGATTTGGAAAGGGGGCTGTTGTCCCTCCTGCCTTCCTGCTCCCCTTTCTGTTGAAGGGAAGCCGGGCCGTCGCAGACGCCAACCCGCCGAGAGCCGCTTAACCGGCCGCCGACTTGTTCAACAGAATCCACCCCATAGCCGTCGTAACGTCCCCGGTGGCGGCGGACTAAGCCATGCGCAGCGCCACGACCGATGCAAGAACGTCTTGACAAACTAACCAGACCAGTTATTCTCATTAGTGATTAACGTGAGCTTGGAGCTGACCCGCCCACAGCTAAACGCCTGAGGAGGACCACCACTTCGCGACGCTGGCGGAGACTTACACATGACGGACTGTCCACGCGGCCACTGTGAAACAAGCGCAATTAGCGCGTAAAGATTTCGGCCAAGTGGAT
>CAXTTR010000291.1:0-4199 GCA_964247215.1 uncultured Sphingomonadaceae bacterium | reverse complement strand
TCGTCACCGCCGCGGTCGACTTCGACGACGCGCTGACAGCAGGCTTAGTTGAAATTACTATTGCAAAATTGACCGCCCAGATCGGTGCGGCGCATCCTGACATCAAGCATCTGTCACTCGTGCCAACGTCATTCAGAACGGCTTCACCACCACCAAAATGACGATGATAATCGCCGCCAGCGCCGGCACCTCGTTTGCCAGCCGTAGCGTCCGATTGGCGTAAGGGCGCACTCCGCGCGCGAACTTCGACGCGGTTGCCGCCGCCCAGCCGTGGTAGCCTGAAAGCAGAAAGACGACGGCGATCTTGGCGTGCAGCCAGCCTTGCCCGGCAAAACCGTAGCTTGTCGCGAGGCTGAGCCCGAGCAGCCAGACGGCGATGATCCCGGGCGTCAGTATAATGCGCTTGAGCCGCGCCTCGCGCTCGATCCAGGCCAGGTCCTCGGGTGAACCGGCGGCTGTCTCCGTATGGTAAACGAGATAGCGCGGCAGCATGAACAGCCCCGCCATCCAGAAAATCACCGCGATGACGTGGAAGGCCTGAACCCAGAGATAAGCACCACCGAGCCAGCCGGTCATGCCGTTCCCCCGCGCACCAGCGCCAGCAACTGCTCGACATGCGCGACCGGCGTATCGGGCAGGATACCGTGACCGAGGTTGAGGATATGCGGACGGCTCTCGAACGCAGCACGGATGCGCGCGATACTCTCGCGCAACGCAGCCCCGCCGGAAATCAGCGCGAGCGGGTCGATGTTGCCCTGCACCGGCATGCCCGGCGGCAGCATCGCATCCGCCCACGCGGGGTCGATTGTCTCGTCGAGCCCGACCGCATCGATGCCGGTTTCCGCCGCATAGGCCGCGAGCTTGGCACCGGCACCCTTGGGAAAGCCGATGATCGGCGTGTCGGGATGGCGGACCATCAGCCGTCCGACGAGGTCGGCGGTGGGCGCTATCACCCAGCGCTCGAACTCGGCGGGCGCGAGGCTGCCCGACCAGCTGTCGAACAGCTGCACCGTCTGCGCCCCGGCCTCGATCTGCCCCGACAGATAGTCGACGGTGACATGGACGATGCGGTCGATCAGCGCCTGGAACGCCGCTGGATCGCGGTAGGCCAGCCGCCGCGCTTCTGCCTGATCCTTGCTGCCCGCACCCGCCACCATGTAGGTCGCCACCGTCCACGGGCTCCCGGCAAAACCGATCAACGCGGTGGCGGGCGGCAGCGCGGCGGCGACGCGCCGCACGGTGTCGTAGATCGGCGCGAAGTGCGACAGGGCCGGGGTCAGCGCCTCGAAATCGCCGTCGAGCAGCGGTGGGGTAAGCCGCGGTCCCTCGCCAACGCCGAAGCTCAGCCCCATACCCATCGCGTGCGGCACGATCAGAATATCCGAGAACAGAATTGCCGCATCCATGTCGAAGCGGCGCACCGGCTGCAGCGTGATCTCGGCGGCCGTCACGCTGTCGTATACCAGTTCGAGAAAGCCGCCTTTCGCGGCACGGAGCGCGCGGTACTCGGGCAGGTAACGCCCCGCCTGGCGCATCAGCCAGACCGGCGGCGGGTCGATCCGGTCGCCGTGGAGGACAGCGAGCAGCGGTGCGGAAGCTGAGGTCATACCGGTGGAAGAGCGCTTCCACGCCGTCGCGTCAACCCGCAGAATATGTCCACCATAGCTGATACTGCTTCTCAAGATTCTAGATTCAAATGGGTTGAAGAAGATGTAGTTCGGTGAGTCATGGGGATACTATGCAGACTCGCTGATTCGTCCACACCCGGACAGCCTCGCACGCCTCACGCAAGCACGAGTCGGAAAACTTATCCCCATGACTCACAACCGGAACTGTGGATTCTTGAGCAATGTGCGTGAAGATCGATCAATTAGGCGGAATGTCACGGAATCGCTGGCTTGTTGCATCGGGGCTGGACGGTTAACGCTGCATCCCATGCTTATCCACAAGCCTGCGGGCCGCTCGAAACTGCTGCCATGAGCCGATTGCACCTGCATCTGGTTTCCGACTCCACCGGTGAAACGCTTGAGTCGATCGCCAAGGCCGGACTCGGGCGCTTCGAGGGAGCCGAGGTCGTCAAGCACTTCTGGCCGATGGTGCGTTCCGAAGGTCACCTCGACCGTGTTATCGAGGAGATCGGGCGGCGGCCGGGCATGGTGCTCTACACGCTGATTAACGGCGGCGTGCGGACCCGGCTCGAGCATCGCTGCGCCGCGCTCGGGTTGCCGGCGATTTCGGTGCTCGACCCGGTGATCGGCGCATTGTCGGAGTTTCTCGGACAGACCGCGGTGACGAGGCCGGGCCGCCAGCACGTCATGGACGCGGCCTACTTTCAGCGGGTTGACGCGATCCACTACACGATGGCGCATGACGACGGGCAGGGTGCCGAGAATTGGGAGGAGGCCGACATCGTGCTCGCGGGCGTGTCGCGCTCATCGAAGACGCCGACATCGATCTATCTCGCCAACCGCGGCTACAAGACCGCCAACATGCCGCTGGTGCCCGAGTCGCCGCCGCCTGCATCGCTGTTCAAGTTGCAGCATCCGCTGCTTGTCGGGCTGACGACCTCGCCCGACCGGTTAATCGCACTGCGCCGCAACCGGCTGCTGTCGCTTGGGCAAGCTCCTGACACCGATTATGTCGATACTGCGGTGGTCGCCGCCGAAGTGGCATTCGCGCGGCGGCTGTTTGCCGATCACGATGTGCCAGTCATCGATGTCACCCGGCGCTCGATCGAGGAAACCGCGTCGGCGATCATCAACCTCGTCCAGGCGCAGAGTGAGGGCAATGGCGGCAGTAGCGGCGACCGCGCGAGCGGCAGCGATCATCAGGCGGGCGGCAACGGTCCTTCCGACTTTTACGCAGCGTGATCATTCTTGCTTCGGCCAGTGCCTCGCGCGCGGCGATGCTGACGGCGGCGGGCGTTCCGTTCGAGGCGCACCCGGCGCATGTCGACGAGGCTGCGCTCAAGGCGTCGCTGGCAGGGGAGCCGCCGGGGCGAATCGCCGACGCGCTTGCCGAGGTCAAGGCGCTCAAGTTGTCGACGAGTTTACCCGGTAAACTGGTGCTTGGGGCCGACCAGCTGCTGGTCACCGCCGGTGGCGAGCTGCTCGACAAGCCGCTTGGTCGCGCCGGCGCGGCAGCGCAGTTACACGCACTGAGCGGATGCGAGCACCGGCTGATTTCTGCCGCGGTTGTCGCCGAGAACGGCCGCGCGGTGTGGCGCGCGCAGGACAGTGCGCGACTGACCATGCGCGCGCTCAGCGATGCGTTCATCGCTGACTACCTCGACCACGAGCTGCCCGCCGTCCTCGGCTGCGTCGGCAGCTACCGCATCGAGGGCCGCGGCGCCCAGCTGTTCGCCCGGGTCGACGGCGACCACTTCACCGTGCAAGGCCTGCCGTTGCTCGCCGTGCTCGATTATCTGCGCGTCCGCGGCGAGCTGCTGGCGTGAGCCGACGTTATGCGGAAGTCATCGGAGATCCAGTCTCGCACTCGAAGTCCCCTCGAATTCATAATTTCTGGTTGGGTAAGCTTGGTATTGACGCCGAATATCGAGCAACTCACGTCAAATCCGATGCTTTATCCGGTTATCTCGAACAGCGTCGAGCTGATGCCGCGTGGTGTGGTTGTAACACCACGATACCTCACAAACAGGCGATAATGCAGCTTTGCGACTCATTGCTTGCGCCTGCCGCACGTGTTGGAGCCTCAAACTGCATCTATCGTTCGGGGAAGGGACTTACTGGCGAGAACAGCGATGTCGATGGCGTGCTCGAAAGTCTCGACGCGCTTTATGCTCTACGTTCGCCGGGCATCGCCTGCCTGATCGGAACCGGCGGAGCGGCTAGAGCGGCGTTGTATGCACTTCAAGTTGCTGGTGCAGTGCAAGTCAGAGTTATCGCCCGGGACACGCTGCAAGCAGCAAGGCTACTGACCGAGTTTGCGATTCCAGGCAGTGTGCACTCATTTGAGCATGCCGAGTTGGCCCTCGATCAGGCTGAAACAGTCATCAACGCGACTCCGCTAGGCATGTCTGGTCAATCAACGATGGCGGATTCAGTGTTGACAGCTTTGACAGGTACGTCGGAGCAGGCGCTGGTGTTCGATATGGTTTACGCACCGCTTGAGACGGCGCTACTCGCGCAGGCGCGTCGTATCGGGCGGCAAACAAGCGATGGTCTGACCATGCTCATCGG
>CAXTTR010000290.1:0-4200 GCA_964247215.1 uncultured Sphingomonadaceae bacterium | reverse complement strand
ATCGTCGACACCGCCCGCTTGTGGCGCAGCAGCGACTTCGGCGTCATGATCACCAGCGGCTTGCGGAACGGCCGCAGCATCTGCCGCCGCAGGATGTGAAAGTAATTCGCTGGAGTCGTGCAGTTCGCCACCTGCATGTTGTCTTCGGCGCACAGCTGCAGATAGCGCTCGAGCCGCGCCGAGCTATGCTCGGGTCCCTGCCCCTCGAAACCATGCGGCAGCAGCATGACGAGCCCGTTGGCGCGCAGCCACTTGACCTCGCCCGACGCGATAAACTGGTCCATCATCGACTGCGCGCCATTGGCGAAATCGCCGAACTGCGCCTCCCACAGCACCAAAGTCTTCGGGTCGGCGAGCGCATAGCCGTATTCAAAACCGAGCACGCCGAACTCGGACAGCGGACTGTCGAGCACCTCGAACGTTTCCGAAAGCGTTTTCAGCGGCACGTACCTGCCGCCGGTCTGCTGGTCGACCCACACCGCATGACGCTGCGAGAAAGTCCCGCGCCCCGAATCCTGCCCCGACAGCCGCACGCCGTAGCCGTCGAGCAACAGTGTTCCGAACGCCAGCGCCTCGCCCGTCGCCCAGTCGATGTTTTCGCCCTTCGCCAGCGTCTCGGCCTTGGCATCGAGGATACGCGCCAGCGTCTTGTGGACCGCGAGCTCGGCGGGCACAGTTGTCAGCGCCTTGCCGACCCTGTCGAGCATGTCGAGCGGCGCATCGGTTTCGCCGGCGCGGCGCGCAGTGACCGCCTCGCGCGGTTTGCCGAGCCCGCTCCAACGGCCTTCAAACCAGTCGGCCTTGTTCGCCTGATACCCCGCTGCCGCCTCGAAGTCGCCTTCGAGCCGCGTCGTATACTGCTCGATGTTGGCCGGCAGCCAGTGCGCGTCGATGACGCCCTGCTCGGTAAGCCGCTCGGCGTAGAGCGCGCTGACCGGCGGGTGCTGGCGGATCGCGGCGTACATCAACGGCTGTGTAAAGCTCGGCTCGTCCGCCTCGTTATGACCGAAGCGTCGATAGCACCACATGTCGATGACGACATCGCGTTTGAAGGTCTGGCGGAACTCGGTCGCGACCTTGGTGACGAACACCACCGCTTCGGGGTCGTCGCCGTTGACGTGGAAGATCGGTGCCTGCACCGCCTTCGCCATGTCCGACGGATACGGTGACGATCTGGCGAATTGCGGGCTGGTCGTGAAACCGACCTGGTTGTTGACGACGAAGTGCATCGTCCCGCCGGTATTGTAGCCGGAGACGCCCGAGAAGCCGAAGCACTCCGCGACGATACCCTGCCCCGCGAACGCCGCGTCACCGTGCATCAGCACCGGCATCACCTGCGTGCGATCGCGGTCGCCGCGCACCGTCTGGATGGCGCGGACCTTGCCGAGCACCACCGGATCGACGGCTTCGAGGTGCGACGGGTTGGGGGTCAGCGACAAATGGACGGTGTTGCCGTCGAACTCGCGGTCGGTCGACGTACCGAGGTGATATTTAACGTCGCCCGAGCCGCCGACGTCGTCGGGGTTCGACGAGCCGCCGCTGAACTCGTGGAAGATCACCCGAAACGGCTTCTGCATGACATTGCCGAGCATGTTCAACCGCCCGCGGTGGGGCATGCCGAAAACGATTTCCTGAACACCGTTCTGGCCGCCGATCTTGATGATCGATTCCATCGCCGGGATCATCGACTCACCACCGTCGAGTCCGAAGCGCTTGGTCCCGACGTACTTCTTGCCGAGGAACTTCTCGAACTGCTCGGCCTCGACGATCTTGTTGAGGATTGCTTTCTTGCCAAGATCGCTGAACTGAATTTCCTTGTCGCGCCCCTCGATGCGGTCCTGAATGAAGCGGCGCTCATCGACATCGTTGATGTGCATGTATTCGACGCCGACGTTCCCGCAGTAGTTGGCACGTAGTATCGCCACCAGCTCACGCACCGTGCCGGTTTCGAGCCCCAATGCACCGCCGAGGTAGATTGGCCGATCCTGATCGGCGTCGGTCAAAAAGCCGTGATACTCAGGGGTCAGGTCAGCAGGCAGCTCGCGCTTGGTCAATCCGAGCGGATCGAGGTTCGCCGCCAAATGCCCGCGCACCCGGTAGGTGCGGATCAGCATCATCGCAGCGATCGAGTCCTTCGCCGCCGCGTGGGTCGCGGCTGGGTCGAACGCTGTCGCTGACGCTGCCAGCGTCGCCTGCACCGGCTTGTCGGCGACCAGCGTCAGCGGCGCACCCTTGGCAGGCTTCGGCGCGACCAGCATGTTCGCCGCGTCGAGCGCGGTCGTCAGGTCATCGCGCGGCAGCAATGGCCAGTCATCACGCGCCCAGCTCGGACCGGCAAAGTCCGCAGCGCTCGGCAGTTCGTCAAAGCTATCCATCACAGTTCCTCGACCGATGCGCGGCTATTAACGGCCGGAGGCGCGGGTGTCACCCGTATTCCCTGCCGGTTCAGCCCTTCAGCAGCTCGAGCATCGTCGTGCCGAGCGCGCTCGGTGAGTCCGCCACGCGGATACCGGCGGCGCGCATCGCGTCGATCTTGTCCTCGGCCTTGCCTTTGCCGCCCGCGACGATCGCCCCGGCGTGGCCCATGCGGCGTCCCGGCGGCGCGGTACGCCCGGCGATGAACCCGACCATCGGCTTCTTGATCTTGTTGAGCCGCACGAACTCGGCCGCATCCTCCTCCGCCGCGCCGCCTATTTCGCCGATCATCACGATCGAGTGCGTTTCGGGATCGGCCAAGAAGAGTTCGAGCACGTCGATAAAGTTGGTGCCATTGACCGGATCGCCGCCGATGCCAACGGCCGTTGTCTGACCGAGCCCGACGGCAGTCGTCTGGTGCACCGCCTCGTAGGTCAGCGTGCCCGAGCGCGACACGACGCCGACCGAGCCCTTGCGGAAAATGTTACCTGGCATGATGCCGATCTTGCACTCGCCCGGCGTCAGCACGCCGGGGCAGTTCGGCCCGATCAGCCGCGACTTCGACCCCGACAGCGCGCGCTTGACCTTGACCATGTCGAGCACCGGAATGCCCTCGGTGATGCAGACGATCAGCGCGATCTCGGCGTCGATCGCTTCGAGGATAGCGTCGGCAGCACCCGGCGGCGGCACATAGATGACGCTCGCATCGGCTCCGGTCCGCGACTTCGCCTCGAGCACGGTGTCAAACACCGGCAGGTTCAGGTGCGTAGTCCCGCCCTTCCCCGGCGCGACGCCGCCGACCATCTGCGTGCCATAAGCGATCGCGCCCTCGGAGTGGAAGGTGCCCTGCTTGCCGGTGAAGCCCTGGCAGATGACGCGCGTCGCGGCGTTGACGAGAATGCTCATTGATCAGTGTCCTTGAACTTACATTGCCGTCCCGGCAAACGTCGGGACCCGAACGAACTTACAGGTTGTCATCCCGGCGAAGGCCGGGACCCAGATGGCCCGAGCAGATCATCCGCCAAATCGCGCCAACCAGGATTTACCATTTCAATCCGTTTCAACTTCCAAGCCCGCTGCCATTCCTTCATCTGCTTTTCCCGAACGATCGCTGCTTCGATTTGGTCGTGCAGTTCAAACCAGACGAGAAGCTTGCAGGCATACTGCTTTGTAAAGCCGTCGACCAACCCGTGCCGATGTTCGTAAGCTCGCTTCACAAGATTACTTGTCACGCCAATGTAGAGGGTACCGTTACGCTGGCTGGCAAGGATGTAGACATAAGCTTGCACCGTGCCCGGTCCCTGGGTCCCGGCCTACGCCGGGATGACATAATGAGCCGGGATCATACAAACACGTACACTCACGCCGCCTTCTTCACTTCCGCCACGATCTTCGCCGCGGCATCTCCCAGGTCATCTCCGGAGACGATCGGCAGCCCGCTCTCGGCCAGTATCTTCTTGCCCAGCTCGACGTTGGTGCCCTCAAGCCGTACCACCAGCGGCACCGACAGATGCACTTCCTTCGCTGCCGCGACGATGCCCTCGGCGATGATATCGCAGCGCATGATACCACCGAAGATGTTGACAAGGATGCCCTTCACCGCCGGGTCGGAAAGGATGATCTTGAACGCCGCGGTAACCTTCTCGGTGGTCGCGCCGCCGCCGACGTCGAGGAAGTTCGCGGGCTCGGCCCCGTTCAGCTTGATGATGTCCATCGTCGCCATCGCGAGGCCCGCGCCGTTGACCATGCAGCCGATGTCGCCGTCGAGCTTGATATAGGCGAGGT
>CAXTTR010000289.1:0-4213 GCA_964247215.1 uncultured Sphingomonadaceae bacterium | reverse complement strand
CCGGAAACGCGGCCAGAACTCGGCGCTGAAGTTGGTGATGGCATAGAGCGGCACGTCGTGCGCGGCGAGTTCGTCAACCAGTTCGATCATACCTGAAATCGGCCCCGGAATCGTCTCGAGCCAGCGCGGCACGTAGGCGGCGATCAAGTCGGCGTGATCGGGATAGGCCACGGTCAGCGCGGCGGTGGTCTCGGCAGCCGGATGGCCCGCGTCGTGCTGAAAATGCCAAGCGTGCGTGACGACGTTCGTGAGAAACCAGTCGAGCTCGACCGGATCGGCAATCAGCTTGGCGTAGAGAAAGCTCGGGTCCCAGTCGTACAGGACCTTGCCGACATCGAAAACCACCGCGCGCGGCGGCACGGTCGCAACTGCCTGAGCGGTTTAGCCCTGGCGCGCCTTGAAGCGGCGGTTGGTCTTGTTGATCACGTACGTCCGCCCGCGGCGGCGCACGACCTGACAGTCGCGATGACGGCCCTTGAGCGACTTGAGCGAGTTACGAACCTTCATGGCGGGCGTCCCGTCGAAATACCTGAATGGGGTGCGGCCCCGAAGAGCGCGCGGTCTATGCGGGGCAGGAGCGCAAGTCAAGCATAGGCGCTGTTATGACCGACGCCGGCCTGCCGCTCGGCGAGCTTGCGCTCCCACGCCAGCGCGTCGGCGACGATGACATCGAGGTTATCCCGCCGCGGCCGCCAATCGAGCGTGCTGAGGATACGGCGGTTGTCGGCGACCAGCTCGGCGGGGTCGCCAGCCCGGCGCGGGCTCATCGTGCGCTGGACCTTGACGCCGGCGACGCGGTCGACCGCGTCGAGCACCTCCAGCACCGAATAGCCGCGTGAATAGCCGCAGTTCATCGTCAGCGAGCGCGTCGGCTCGGCGATCAGCGCCGCCAGCGTCGCGACGTGCGCGTCCGCGAGGTCGCTGACGTGAATATAGTCGCGCACCCCGGTGCCGTCGGGGGTGGCGTAGTCGGTGCCGTACACCCCGACCCCGGCGCGCTTGCCGAGCGCCGCCTCGACCGCGACTTTGATGAGATGCGTCGCGGCCGCGGTCGACTGCCCGCTGCGCCCGGCGGGATCGGCCCCCGCGACGTTGAAATAGCGCAGCACGCCGAAGTTCATCGGCATCACCGCGGCGACGTCGGCGAGCATCGTCTCGGTCATCAGCTTCGAGCTGCCGTACGGGTTGATCGGCGCCTTGCGGCTGTCCTCGGCGATCGGCACCGCGTCGGGCATGCCGTAGACAGCTGCCGTCGACGAGAACAGGAAGTGGCGGACGTTGCCGGTCACCGCCGCCTCGATCAGCGCCCGGCTCGCGACGGTGTTGTTGCGGTAGTATTTAAGCGGGTCGGTCACCGACTCGGGCACGATGATCGAGCCGGCGAAGTGCATGATGGCGGTGATCGCCTCGGCGGTAATGATCCTGGCCATCAAGGCGCTGTCCGCCACATCACCGGTGTAGAACGCGACCCCGTCGGGCACGGCATGGCGAAAGCCGGTGCTGAGGTCGTCGATCACCGCGACGCGGTAACCGGCATCGCGCAGCGCCAGTACGGCGTGGCTGCCGATATAACCCGCGCCGCCGGTGACGAGGACGCTTGCTGTCGAGGCCGCTGTGCTCATTGTTCTCTCCAACGCAAGCGTCGCACCGATGCGACCGTCCGTAATTGTATGCGTTCAATGTCGGTCTATAAGCCATGCAAGAGGGATTCGTTTCATGCCTAACTTCCGTACGCTCCTCGTGCCAGTGTCGACCGCGCTGCTGCTCGCCGCATGTGCGACCGGTGGCGGCATCGAGGTGACGCGCTTCCACCTGAACCAGCCGGTGCCGCGCGCCAGCGTCGCCGTCGTCGCGACCGATCCCGTGGTCGCGCAAAGCCTCGAGTTCCGCACCTACGCGGCCGCCATCGCGAGCGAGCTGGCGCGCGTCGGCTTCGATACTGCGGTCGCACCGGGCAGCGCCACCTATCTCGCCGCGGTCAGCATCACGCAGCAGTCGCATGCGGTGCAGCGGCCGTCGCCGTTCCGCATCGGCCTCGGTATCGGCGGCTTCGGCGGCGGCGGCGGTTATCGGGGTGGCACCGCCGTCGGCGGCGGGCTTGGCGTGTCGGCCCCGGTCGGCAAGGGGCGCATCGACGAGACCAGGTTCAATACGCTGTCGATCAAGCTCAAGCGCCGCGCCGACGAGTCGCTGATCTGGGAGGGGACCGCGACCGACCTGACCACCGGCCGCGACCCGAACAGCTCGCTCAGCGCCGCCGTACCGGCACTGGCACATGCGATGCTGGCCGACTTTCCGGGCCGTTCGGGCGTCACCGCGCACTACCCGCAACCGCGCTAAGGCACTGTATTGACCATCAGCATATCGGCCGCGTTCGACAGCGGCAACATCGCTGTCCTGAAAGCCGACGGGGCGAACTTCGATCTCGCGATCCTGGCTGACCGCGAGTCGGAGTTCTACCAGTGGTTTTACTTCCGGCTCAGCGGCGCGCGCGGCGTGGCGTGCACGCTGCGGCTGATGAACGCCGGCGGGTCGGCCTATCCGGGCGGCTGGGTCGACTACCGCGCCTGCATCTCGACCGACCGGGTCAACTGGACGCGCGTGCCGACGACCTACGTCGACGGCGTGCTGACCATCCCGCTGACGCCGGCCGCCGACAGCGTCTGGGTCGCCTATTTCGCGCCGTACAGCGCCGAGCGGCACCATGACCTGGTCGCGCGGATCGGGGCCGCGCCCGGCGTGCGTAGCGAAGTGCTCGGCACCACGATCGAGGGCCGCGCACTCGATCTGGTCACCATTGGCGATGGCCCGCTCAAGTTGTGGTTCTACGCGCGCCAGCACCCCGGCGAGACGATGGCCGAGTATTGGATGGAGGGAGCGCTCGACCGGCTGATCGACGTTGCCGACCCGGTGGCGCGCCAGCTGCGGCAGCTGGCGACGATCCATCTCGTGCCGAACATGAACCCCGACGGCAGCGCCCGCGGGCATCTGCGGACCAACTATGCCGGCGTCAATCTCAACCGCGAGTGGCATGCGCCGACGCGCGAGCGCTCGCCCGAGGTGCTGCACGTGCTGACCCGGATGCGCGCCACCGGCGTCGACATGGCGATGGACGTCCACGGTGACGAGACGCTGCCGCACAATTTCATCGCCGGGTTCGAGGGCATCCCGAACATCACCGAGCGCCAGCTGGCGCTGCTTGCCGAGTATAAGGCGACGCTCGCCAGGCTCTCGCCCGACTTCCAGACGCGCATCGGTTATCCGCCGTCGAAGCCGGGTACCGCCAACCTGACGATGAGCACCAACGCGCTGGCGAACGAGTTCGGCTGCCTGGCGATGACGCTCGAGATGCCGTTCAAGGACGTCGCCGAGCTGCCCGACCCGGTGCACGGCTGGTCGCCGGCGCGGTCGATGGCGCTCGGGCGCGATTGTCTGGCGGCGGCGCTGGCGGTGGCCGGGCGGCTGCGGTGAACTGCTTCTAATCTACTCCCCTCCCCTTCAGGGGAGGGGCCGGGGGTGGGGACGCACTTCGATCGGGAGGCTGTAGTCTCTCGCCCATCCACCCTACCCCCAGCCCCTCCCCTGAAGCGGAGGGGAGCAGGAGAAACTTAGTCATGCCCACGCTCGTCCTCATCCGCCACGGCCAGAGCGCCTGGAACCTCGAGAACCGCTTCACCGGCTGGTGGGACGTCGACCTCACTCCGCTGGGCGTCGATGAAGCCGTCGCGGCGGGCGTCGCGTTGCGGGAGGCGGGCTATGACTTCGACCGCGCCTTTACCAGCGTCCAGACGCGCGCCATCCGCACGCTCCACCTGATGCTGCACCAGATGAACCGCTTGTGGCTGCCGGTGACCAAGGACTGGCGCTTGAACGAGCGCCATTACGGCGGTCTCACCGGGCTCAACAAGGCCGAGACAGTCGCGGCGCACGGCGCGGCCAAGGTCCACGAATGGCGGCGCAGCTTCGACGTGCCGCCGCCGCCGATGGTGCCGGGCTCGGCGTATGACCTGACCGCCGACCGGCGCTATGCGGGCGTCGCCGTACCCGCCACCGAGAGCCTGAGGGACACGATCGCGCGCGTGCTGCCGTACTGGGACAGCGCCATCGTGCCGTCGCTACGCCGCGGCGAGCGCGTCGTCATCGCCGCGCACGGCAACTCGCTACGGGCGCTGGTCAAGCATCTGTCGGGCATCTCCGACGCCGACATTGCCGG
>CAXTTR010000288.1:0-4231 GCA_964247215.1 uncultured Sphingomonadaceae bacterium | reverse complement strand
CCGCGCCCGCCGCCTCGAAGACACGCGTCGCAGGCGAGAAGCCGATATGCGCCATGCTATCGCGCGCGACGTTGAGCACCGCAAGCGGCGTGCAGTTGAAGGCATTGTGTTCAGCCGTATAGACGTGCCCGCGGTGGCGGATGTTGCCGGGTATCGCCTTGGTCTCCCAGCCGTTGCCGCCGATCAGGAAATTGCGTTGGGGACTTAGCGCGGCTGGCTTGAGGAAGAACTCTTCGACCCGCGCCTCCCGGTCGGGCAGCCGGTTGCCAAGGAAGGCGAGATCGGCGGCGAAGCGCGCGTCGGGCGGCACCGGATGATGCGTTTCCGGATCGAGCGCATTGTACACCGGCACGCACTGCGCCGCGCCGAAGTTTCGATACGCGTCGACCACCGGCGCGCCGCCGCCATAGGTCAGCACCATGTCGAGACTGGGTAGTGCGCGCAGCACCGGGTGGTCCGGACGGCCACGCATCTCGTCGAGCGTCGCCGCGGCGTCGACATCCCAGAACAGCTTTAGCGCACCCGGGCGGGCGTGCGCGATAACGCCGTCGAGCAGCTCGGTGTCGAACACGCCGACGCCGCTCGCCTTGACGACGATGTCCGCCGCGCCCGCTTCGGCGAGCACGCCGCGCACCGCTTCGATCGTCGCCGGGTAGACCACCGAGCGCGCCCAAGACGGCGGCTCGATATCGCGGTGCTGCTGCCGGTCGAACGCGTCAGGCTCGTAAAAGGTGATGTCGTAACCGCGCGAAGCGAGGTCGCGCAGGATGCCGCGATAATAGGTGGCCGCGCCGTTCCAGTACGACGACAAGAGGCTCGAGCCGTAGAAGGCGATCTTCATGCAACGCTCCGGGCCGGTTCGGCGGGGCTGGCAAGCTGGACAACAATGCTAAGCAGCTCGTCGACGCGGTGCGCGCAGGTGTGGCGTGCGAGAATGGTTTCGAGCCCGCTAGCAGCAAGCGCCTGTCGCAGCGCGGGGTCGCGCGCGACGTCGCGCAGATGAGCTGTCATTGCCGCGCCGTCGTTGGCCACGAGATAATCCTGCCCTGTTCGGAACAGCCCCTCGCTATCGGACCACGGCGCAGACACCAGCGGGAGGCCGCACGCCAGCGCCTCGAAGACGCGGATTGTCGGAATGCCGGGCAGTACGCTGGCGTAATAGCGCCGCGGCACATGCACCGTCGCCAGCGCGCGCGCGAAGATGCCGGGCGCGGCGGCGTTGGGTGCCCAGCCGTGGTAGGCGATGCCATAGCGCGCCAGCATCGCCAGCGCCTCGGCGGGATAGCGGACGCCGTAGATGTCGAGCGGCAGGCCTGCCGCCTGTGCCGGTTCGAACAGGAATGTCTCGAGCTCGGCGGTGCGCTCGCCGTCACCCCAATTGCCGATCCACACCAGCCCGGCGCGCTCGCTTTCGGCCAGCGGCGGGTGGAAGCGGCGGATGTCGGCGGCTTCGTGCCATGTCCACACCCGGCCGCCCCAGCCCCAGCCGCGATAGACGTCGGACAGCGCCTCGCCGAATGCCAGCACGCCGTCATAGCCCGCCAGGTCGAACGCGCGGATCGCCTGCGGATCGCTGACCGCCCGGTGGTGGGTGTCGTGGAACAGCAGCGTGAAGCGGCTCCCACGCTGGCGCAGCTGGCCGAGCTTGGCAATCAGCCTGGGTTCGTTCCACTCGTGTACTATCACCAGATCGGCCCCATCGAGGAAAGCAGCGAGGTCGGCATCAGCTTTGTAAGTTCGAGTCACCAGCTCGGGATAAGCGTGGCGGTACGGCTTCAGCCCAGTGTCGCCAGCGTCAGCGAGCAGATTGACCAAGCTCCAGTTGCCGCGCGGCTCGAGTGCCACGGCATCGTGACCGCGCGCGATCAGTTCGCTCATTACGCCGCGCAGGAAATGCGCGTTGCCGTGGTTCCAGCACGAGGTCAGCGAATGCGTGAAATAAACGATCTTCATGCGGCGACCCGCGTTACGGCGTGGACAGTGACTGCCTGCGCCGCGGCTGGATCGGCCGAAGCAACGGTGTCGCAGCGAGGGTCGCCGCGTACCGGTTTGGTAAGAGCCAGATCGTAAATGGCTGCCATTTCCGCCGCCATTACAGCCGGTGTGTACCGCAGGGCGCGCTGCTCCGCCGCGCTGCCAAGCGCGAGCCGCCGGGGCGAGTCGCCAACGATGGTCTCGATCGCCTCCGCAAAACCATGATCGTCGCCCGGCCGGACGAACTGTGCCACGCCGTCCCACAGTTCGCGGAAGGTCGGAATATCGGCGAGCACCAGCGCGCAGCCGGCTGCGGCGGCTTCGAGCACCGCCAGCCCAAACGGCTCGTAACGCGCCGCCGAGACAAACACCGGACGCGTCGCGAGCCGTGCTAAGAGCGCGGCGTCGTCGAGCACGCCAATCGCGTCGATATAATCGAACCGCGCGGTCTCCCGGTTCGGCCCGCATATCGGCCCGGCAGCGATGAGCGGCACCATCATGCGCGCGGCGGCGCGGTCAAGAGTGGCGACATCCTTGCCGCGGTCCCACAAGCGCCCCGCGGTGAAAGCGGAGGCGTGCACGAACGGCTTGCTATCTGCTGCACCCTGACCCGCTGCGCCTGTCCCTGCAACGCCGCTTCCCGCGACAAGCCGCGCGGAAGCGGGCTCGGGCGGTGTCCGTCCGTTGTGCACGACCAGCGGCTGCGTCGGAAGGCCGTAAGCCAGCTTTGTCGCCCGTGCCAACGCGGCGCTCGGCGCGACCACAGCACTTGCCGCATGTAGGCCGTCAGCCATGACCGCGGCCCGCCATGCGAAGTCGTGGGGGAGCGCGCTGCCCTCGACCGCATGCCACCACGTCGCAAGACAGCTATGCGTGACGGCGACAACCGGCGCGGGAAACCGTACGCCTGACGCCAGCGACGGCGCATTGAGTTGGACGAGGTCGGCGCGAACGTCAGCGGCGATTCCGGCGATGCGGTGACCGGCGGCGGCGATCGCGGCTGCGTCCGCAGCCAGCCAGTCGAGGCCGACGCCAGTGTCGATCAGGCTGACGCCGAATATGGCATCCGCCACCGCCCGCTGCGTCGCGCTAGGTGCCGGACCGGTTAGCGCCAGCGTAGTCTCGTAACCATGTGAGACCAGCGCGCGCGCCAGTTCGAGCGAGTATTGCCAGACGCCGCCGACCGCGTCGGTGGTCATCAGCAACCGGCGGGGCGGTGCCGTCACGATGCCGCCCGCCGCTGCGCCGTGACGCCCACCGGCCAGTTCAGGCCGCGCGCTGCCGACAGCGACTGCGCCAGTGCCGTGACGCCCTCCCGCCAATGCCGCCGCTCGCCGAGGCCGAGTGCGGCCTGTGCGGCGCGGGTGTCGGCGACGAAGTAGCGCTGGTCACCGGCGCGCCAGTCCGAAAAGCTGATGTCGAGATCGCGCCCGAGCAACTCGCCGATGTGCGCCAGCAACTGCCGCAGGCTGACCGCGTTCGCCGGACCCCCGCCGAGGTTGAAGGCGCGGCCGCTGACGCTCTCGATGCGCTGCCACGCCGCTACGTAAGCGTCGACCGCGTCGCGAACGTCTAGGATGTCACGCACTTGGTAGCCGTCGCCGTAAAGCGTGATCGGCTTGCTCTCGAGCGCGCGGATGACGAAGTGCGCGACCCAGCCCTGGTCCTCGGTGCCGAGCTGGCGCTGGCCGTAAATGCAGCTCATTCGCAGCACCGCGGCCGGCACGCCGAAGCTGCGCGCGTAATCGAGGACATACTGGTCCGCCGCACCCTTCGAGCAGCCATAGGGCGTGTGGAAATCGAGCGGGCGGCTCTCGCCGATGCCGTAAGCGCGCAGTGCGGGGTCAGCCGGCACGACGGCATCGTCTTCGAGCGCGAGCTCGACGTCGGCGAGGTCGCCGTACACCTTGTTGGTCGAGGCGAAGATCAGCGGCGTGCCGTCGCCGCGCTTCCGCAGCGTTTCGAGCAGATTGAACGTGCCGCCGATGTTGATCTCGAAGTCTTCACGCGGGTTGACCATGCTGGTAGTCACCGCGACCTGCGCGGCGAAGTGGAACACCGCTTTGGCTTCTCGCGCCGCGGCGGCGAGCTGCGGCTCGTCGCGGATATCGGCGACGATGCTGCGGATGCGCCCGGGATTGCGGTGCTGCAGCCATGCGAGGTTGCCGTCGACACCGGGCCGCAGCAGCGCGTCGTAGATCAGCACGTTGTGGCCCATGCCCGCCAGCCGGTCGGCAAGGTTGCAGCCGATAAATCC
>CAXTTR010000287.1:0-4255 GCA_964247215.1 uncultured Sphingomonadaceae bacterium | reverse complement strand
CCCCGCGCCAGCGCTGCCAGGCCGCTGGCGTTAAGCTGCTGCGGGCCGGGCTGCGACGGCGCTGGCGGGCGCTGTCCAGCCGCGCCCGGAACATCGGGACGCGAAGCCACGCCCGCGCCTCAGTGCGTCCGCGCCGCGGGCACGAAGCGCGCGCCGCCGACCGCCAGGAAATAATTGCCCAGCGCGCCCGCCTTGATCTTCACCGCCGCGCCGTGCTTCGGATCGCGCGGCAGCGGCTCCTTGGTCTGCCACACCGAGCCGTCCGCCATGGTGATCGAGAAATTGCCGTAGCCGACCCCGTGCGAACTCGCGACCGTCGTGTCGATTTCCTTCGGCGTGTCCTTGACGCTGTCGTCGCCGCTGAAGAACGGCAGCCTGGGCAGCTCGAAGCCGAACAGCGAGCGCCGCGTCTGCCGCACCTCCTCGCGGTCGAGCACCTTCACCTCACCCTTGACAACCGCATCAACAAACGGACCCACTGCCGCGTCATAGCACGCCAGCCGCTGCGCCGGATCGGCGATCGCCCGGCACGCGGTCACCGCCGCGAGCGCCTTCGCCTGGCGCTCGGCCGCCGCCGCCGGCAGTGCCCCAGCCAGCGTCAGCACCGTCAGCGTCAGCACCGCCACAGCTCCAACCGCCACGCCGTAACCGCCTTTGAGCATGCCGCTTCCCTGTTAGATCGCAACGGTTATCAAGTGGCGGCGCGTTAACGGCAATGTGTCAGTTTTGCAACAGCACAGGCAAGAACGGTGCCAGCTCGATTCAACACCCGTTGCGCTGGCGTCATGCGCCTTTCATACCTGCTGCAAGTGCGAAGCCGAACCGCAATCTGCGATTCGGGTCAAGCGCGCCGAGTTTAAGCGGGGAACCCCATGTCTAACACGATCACCAAGACCGTCTTGCTGCGCTCGACGATGCTGATCAGCGCCGCCGTGTTCGCGCTGCCGGCGATGGCACAGACCGCCGCGCCGACGACGACGCAGCCGGGCACCGGCACCGCTGTCTCGGTCGGCTCGGCCGAAGCCGCCGCGCCGCAGCAGACCGCCGACAACGAGTCGGTCATCACCGTCACCGGCTCGCTGATCAAGAACCCCAACCTCGTCCGCTCGGCCCCGGTCACCGTTACCACCGCCGACGAAATCAACCTGCGCCAGTCGAACGTCGCCGAAGACGTCCTGCGCGAGATCCCCGGCGTCGTCCCGAGCATCGGCTCGGCGGTCAACAACGGCAATGGCGGCGCGTCGTACGTCGACCTGCGCGGCCTTGGCTCGTTCCGCAACATCGTGCTGCTCGACGGCAATCGCATCGTCCCATCGGGGCTGCTTGGCCGCGTCGACTTGAACAACATCCCGCTGGCGCTGGTCAACCGGGTCGAGGCGCTCACGGGTGCGGCGAGCACCACCTACGGTGCCGACGCGGTCACGGGCGTCGTCAACTTCATCACCAAGCAGGACTTCAGCGGCATCGAGTTCAACGGCAACGAGACGATCGACGGCAAGGGCGACGGCAACTATTACCGCGCCGACCTGACCATCGGCGGCAACTTCGCCGACGACAAGGGCAACGCCGTGCTCAGCATCGGCTACCAGCATGCCGACCCGGTCTATCAGGGCGACCGCGCCTTCTCGATCAACAACCTCGACTCATACTCGGGCGCGATCGGCGGTTCGAGCACCTCGGTGCCGACGCGTTTCTCGGGCACTCGCCCGATCGATCCGGCAACCGGTCAGCCAAGCACCAATCCGACGGTGAACAACAATGGCTCGCGTTATATCAACACGACCACAGGTGTCGCGAATATTGCCTCCAACCCGTTCAACTTTAATCCGTACAACATCTTCCAGACGCCGTTCCAGCGCTACAACATATACGGTCAGGCCAAGTACGACGTCAGCGACGCTGTTGAGTTCTACACGCGCGGGCTGTTTTCGAAGAACACTGTAAACACCATCATTGCGCCGTCGGGTGCGTTCAGCTCGTCGGTCGTCATCCCGCTAAGCAATCCATATCTGCCGGCCGGACTGCGTAGTCAGTTCTGCGCCTTCAACACGACGCAGACGGCCGGAACTTACACGCCCCTGTTCACGCCGGCACAGTGCGCTGCGGCGGCAACCGCGGTGAGCCCGACCGATCCGAACTACCGCACCGTGACGACGACGATCCAGCGCCGTGCGGTCGAGGTCGGGCCGCGTATCAGCGAGTATGAGACGACGGTTTTCGATTATCACCTCGGCGTCCGCGGCAAGATCAGCGAGCATCTCGACTATGACCTGAACGGGTCATACGGACAGAGCGAGAACCGCCAGACGCAGCAGAACTATACGCTGACCTCGCGCTTCCGCGATGCGCTGCTGGCGACCAACACGACAAGCTGCCTGTCGGGCAATGCGGGCTGCGTTCCGGTCAACATCTTCGGGCCTGCCGGCAGCATCACGGCCCCGCAGGCAGCTTACCTGACGGCGAACAGCACGGTGCTGATCAAGACCTCGCTGGCGCAGGCCCATGGCACCGTTAGCGGCGATTTCGGCGTCAACAGCCCGTTCGCCAACGATGCGATCAGCTTCGCGGTCGGCGGCGAGTATCGTAAGTACACCGCTTCACAGGCGTCCGACCTGCTGGCGCAGACGCCGGGCGAGCTCGGCGGTGCTGGCGGTGCCGCTCCGAACATCAATGGCGGCTTCAACGTCAAGGAAGCCTTCGGCGAGTTGGTTGCGCCGCTGGTCCAGGACAAGCCGTTCTTCAAGAGTCTGACGCTCGAGGCCGGTATCCGCTACTCGGATTATAAGATCGACAACTCGACCAACAGCTTCAGCACGACGACCTATAAGGGCGGCGGCAGCTGGGAGCCGGGTTTTGGCCTAAAAATTCGTGGTAATTACTCGCGCGCCGTCCGGGCACCGAACATCAGCGAGCTGTTCACGCCGGTAACTGTTGGCTTAACCAACCTTGCAGTCGATCCCTGCGCCGGGACCGCGCCGACGGTCAACGCCAACCTGCGCGCCATCTGCCTAGCACAGGGCGCACCGGCCGGTACGATCGGAACGATCACCAACCCGACTGCCAACCAGGCCAATGTGTCGTCTGGTGGTAACATCAACCTGAAGCCTGAAAAGGCCGATACCTATACGGTCGGCTTTGTTTTCCAGCCTGAGTTCGTTCGCGGCCTGTCGTTCACGGTCGACTATTATAACATCCGCGTCGCCAACGCGATCACGAGTCCAACAACGAACGACATCATCGCGGCGTGCTTCGGTGCCGATATCGCGAACCCGCCGGCCGGTGCGGCGGCTTCCGCAGCCTGCACCAGCATTCGCCGCGATCCAGTCCGGGGGACGCTCGACGGTGACCCGGCAACGACCTTCGGTTTGCCGGCGGTGCTGTCGAACCTTGGCCGCCTGTACACCAACGGTGTCGACCTGACCGCGAACTACTCGCGTGACATCGGTTTCGCCAAGCTTGGCCTGTCGTTCCTCGGCAATTACACTGCGCACCAGAAGTTCCAGGCGACGCCGACCTCGATCAACCGCGAGTGCGTCGGCTTCTACAGCTCGAACTGCGCTTACTCGGGCTCGCTGCAGCCCAAGTTCCAGTGGACGCAGCGGACGACGCTGAGCTTCGACAGCTTCGATATTTCGCTCCTGTGGCGTCATATCGATGGTCTTAAGCAAGAGCCGCTCGACGTTGCCGTCAGCGGCGCGGCCGCTCCTGGATTTGGAACCATCCCTGCATACAACTATCTCGATCTCGCCGGCCGGGTCAGCATCGGCGAGAACCTGACGCTGACGCTGACTGTCGCAAACCTGCTCGACAAGGATCCGCCGATTGTCGGCAGCACCATCGGCAACACGTCGTTCAACAGCGGCAACACCTACCCGTCGACCTACGACGCGCTCGGCCGCCGCTTCGCGCTCGGCGTCCGCGTCCGCTACTAAGCCTGCTGGCTCTCTCCCGCGCTCGCGGGAGAGGGCTGGGTTAGGGTTCTCTAAACTGATAAACAGGGCGGGCCGTTAGGTCCGCCCTGTTCTATTGTGACTACGCCCTTGACAAAGGGAACCCGGCTGGTTATTCAACTGGTTAAGTGGCCTGCTAAAGTCGGCTCCGATCGTTCTTGGTCGACTTAAACAAGCCGCGCATGCCCATGAGACAAGTGCATGACAACACAATGAATTCACCGTTGCAGTGTGTCGCTTTCCCGTCGCCTTCGAACGTCGCCGCGCGGTGCACCGCGCGCGGCAGCCGCAGGAAGTGCACCGCG
>CAXTTR010000286.1:0-4264 GCA_964247215.1 uncultured Sphingomonadaceae bacterium | reverse complement strand
ACGGTCTCGGGCTGTTTCTCGTCGAGCGCGGCATGGAGGGGTTTGAGCGCGGCCGCAAGCTCGACAAGATGGGCCTGAAATCGCAGGACACGGCCGAGCTGTTCTTCAGCGACGTGCATGTGCCCAAGGCGAACGTGCTTGGCGAGCCGGCGATGGGCTTCCGTTATCTCGCGCGATTTCTCGCGCAGGAGCGGCTCGTCGCCGCGATCGGCTTCATGGCATCGGCGCAAACGGCGTTCGATTTGACGCTTGACTATGTCAAGGAACGCAAGGCGTTCGGCCAGCCGATCGGCACCTTCCAGCACAATCGCTTCGTGATCGCCGGCCTGAAGGCCGAGCTCGACGCGTTGCAATGCTATGTCGACCAGTCGGTGCTCCTGCTCAATTCGGGCGAGCTGACCCCGGAGGACGCGTCGTCGGCCAAGCTGCTGTCGAGCGAGCTCGAAGGCCGCGTCATGGATGCCTGCGTCCAGCTGCACGGCGGTGCCGGATACATGGAGGAATATCGCATCTGCCGGATGTACCAGGATGCGCGGATCAGCCGGATTTTCGCCGGCACGTCGGAAATCATGAAGGAAATTATCGGCCGCGGGCTCGGCCTCGACGACCGTAAGCGTGGCTGATGACAACACGTCACCTCGTCGATCCCGACCTGCTGCCGCTGCTCGACAGCTTCCCGGCGATGACGCTAAGCGACGAGGCGCTGCCCGCGATCCGCGCCGCAATCCCGGCGATGCTTGCCGCGGTGCCGCTGCCCAGCCTGCCGGTCGCCACGAGCGAGGTGCTGATCCCCTCGGGCGACGGCGATCGCACGATTCGCTGCCTGATGATCCGCCCGCTCGAGATGCCACCCGGCGCGTCGGCGATCCTCCACTTCCACGGCGGCGGCCATGTTCTCGGCGTACCCGAAATGGATGCGCCCCAGTTGCGGCGATGGGCGGCCGAACTCGGCTGCCTGGTGCTCTCGGTCGATTATCGCCTCGCTCCCGAAACGCGTTTTCCGGGGGCGATGAACGACGCTTATGCCGCGCTTGGCTGGCTTTACACCGAGGCCGAAGCACTCGGCGTCGACCGCGAGCGGGTGGCGGTCAGCGGCGCGAGCGCGGGCGGGGCGATGGCCGCTGGACTCGCGCTGCTGGCCCGCGACCGCGGCGAGTATGCGATTGCGTTTCAGCATCTGGAGCAGCCGCGACTCGACGACCGCCTGCCCGACAACCCGTTCACCGGCGAATTCATCTGGACCCGCGCGAGCAGCGCTTACTGCCGCGCTGCCCTTGGCGGCGAGGGCAATCCCTACGCCGCCCCGGCGCGAGCCAATCACCTTGGCGGGTTGCCCCCCGCCTATATCGCGGTCGGCGGGCTCGACCTGTTTGTCGACGAGTGCCTCGCTTATGCCGCGCGGCTGTCGCGCGCCGGGGTGGCGGTCGAGCTGATCGTCTATCCGGGCGCGTTCCACGGCTTCAAGATGGCGGCAACGGCAGGCGTGACGATCCGGGCCGAAGCAGACAACATCCGCGCGCTGGGCCGTGCCTTCGCAGCATGACGATGCCGCTCGACCCGGTCAGGCTGCTCGCCTACCGCATTCCAACGGCGCGCGACGACTATGATCCGCGCGATGCGATCATCTACGCGCTTGGCGTGGGCACCGGACTCGCGGCCGGGATCGACGAGCTGCGTTTCCTCTACGAGCGTCAGCTGCAGGTCCTGCCGACAATGGCGCTGGTGCTCGGCACCGCGGGGTTCTGGCCGATGGACCCCGCCGCGGGGCTCGATTGGCTCAACATCCTGCACGCTGAGCAGCGGCTGCGTCTGTTCCGCCCGCTCGATATCGCCGACACGCTGATCGGCGACACCCAGGTCACGCATCTGGCCGACAAGGGCGCGGGCAAAGCGGCGCTGGTCAGGGCCGCCAAGCAGCTGAAATCCGCCGGCGGAACCGTCGTCGCCGAAGCGACCGAGACTTGGGTCGCGCGCGGTGCCGGCGGCTTTGGCGGCGAACGCGATCTTCCCGGCGAGCCGCTGCCGCCGGTCCCCGGCCGCGACCCCGATGCCGCGCTCGACCTGCCGACCTCGATCGTGCAGGCGGCGACGTACCGTCTTTCCGGCGACCGCAACCCGCTCCACATCGATCCCGCCTACGCCGCGCGTGCGGGGTTTGAGCAGCCGATCCTCCACGGCCTGTCGACGCTGGGCCTCGCCGCCCGCGCGCTGATCCACGGCGCGGCCAGCGGCGACGCGTCCCGCCTGAGCTCGATCGCGGCGCGCTTTACGGCGCCGGTCACGCCGGGCGAGACGATCCGCATCGAACATTGGCGGGACGGATTGAAGCTCCGCTTCCGCGCCTCAATTCCCGTTCGCGGCACGATCGTGATCGACAACGGAGTTGCCGAACTCGACGGTTTCGGTCGCCCCTAAGCTCGGCTAAAGTGCCGTTCTGGCGATGTATGGAGCTTTTGGAGTGAGGTCGGCAATGGTGAGGTATCGAATAAAACAGCTGGCGGGAAGCTTGCCTGCACTGACCGAAACGTGATTGCCGCCCCTATGGCGCGTTGTGAACGTCATGAACTGGGGTGGGGCCTTTGCCCCGTGAAAACGCGCTCTTAGCCCTTAGCGTCGACCGGAACCAAGTTAGCCATAAAGGCGCTGAAGTCCGCTCCAAGCACGGGCCGGTCCATGCCCAGCTTCTCAGCCAAGTACAGTGTCATGAAATTGTCGTTGAGCGAGGCGTTGCTCGCGACGATGTTGCCCAGCGCCACCTGCCGATCGAACGCGCCGACCGCGACCAGCGCCATGCGCAGCGCGACGACGATGTCGTAGTAAGCGAGATGCTCGGCCCGCCGCCCGGCTGCGGCCTCCCAGATCGCGATACTCCCGTCGTGGTCCGGAAGTCCGGCGAGCCGTTCGACCGCGAACCGCCGCGAGAACAAATCGTCGAAGTACAGCCACCATGCGAGGTCGAGCTCGGACGGGCCTATCGCCGCCAGCTCCCAGTCGATCAGCGCGTTCACCGTGCCATCGGCAGCGAACATCACATTGGACGGCGTGCTGTCGCCCCACAGGACGTTGACCGGCGTACCTTGCGGTTGATGCTCGCGGATGTAGGACAGCGCGGCGTCGATATAGGTCATGCGGCGGCCATGATGGACCGACCGGTGCCAGGCCTCGATGTAGCCGAGATACTGGTCGAGGCCCGGCTTGCCCCGGTCGGGCCTCGCCATGAAGCCGAAACCGTCGCGCTGCCAGTCTATGCGGGTCATCGCCGCAAACGCCTGGATCGCATTGGTCCAGCTGAAGCGGCGCTGGCCCGGGTCCATGTCGGCAAGCCAGCCGACTTTGTTGTAATTGGGCCGCTGTGTCGCCGAATGCCCGTCGACCTTGCCCATGACCAGGAACGGCGCGCCGAGCACCGACGGGTCGAGCTCCATGCCGATCCAGTCGGGCACGCGCACGCTGCCGAGCGCGTCGAGCGCGGCCATCATCCGCCCCTGCAGCTCGAGGCTCGAACCATAGACGACCTCGTTGGTCGCGGACTGACGGCGGACCACCAGCGTGCGGCTGTGACCGCGCCCGCCCTCGTCATGGTCGACCTCGACGAAGAAGATGTCGGCCGAAAAGCCCGACCCGAGCGCCACTTCGAGCGGGCGTACCCGCACCTTGCTCCAACCCGCGAGCTTCGCCTCGAGCCAGTCGCGCAGCCGTTGGCGAACCACCTCGGGCGTCATCGGCACGCTTACAGGCCCTTGGCGGCCAGAGCGCGTTTGAGTTCGGTCGTCAGTGGCCCCATGTCCTTGGGCGAGGAGCCGTGAAGCAGGATCTCATCGGCACCCGCACCCAGATACGCCATCAGCTGGTCGGCACACTGCGCGGCGCTGCCGACCGCGGCACCATCGTCGATCCAGTGCTGCGGCAGGATAGCGCCGACATCGACCAGCTCCTGCCGGGTATAGGCCTGGTCGGCGGGCTTACCGTTCAGGATGGCGATCTTGGGATGGGCGCGAACCTCGTCCAGCACTGATCTGTCCCAGCCGTTGATCTCGACGATCATGTCGCCGAAACCCGGCAGCTCGAAATAAGTGATGGCGCGGCCGCGCACGACCGCATCCTCCTCGGCCTTGGGCAGATCGGGCGCGACGATGATGTTGTGGTAGATCCGCACCGCCATCGGGTCGCGTCCGGCGCGCTCGGCGGCATCGCGGACGAGTTTCGTGCTGTTACGGACCCCGTCGGGCGAGACGAACGGGTGGAGCAGCACGCCGTCGCAGTG
>CAXTTR010000285.1:0-4280 GCA_964247215.1 uncultured Sphingomonadaceae bacterium | reverse complement strand
TAGAGGATCTTGGCTTTGCCCTCGTAAATCTGGCGACGCCGCGACATGGCTGTCCTCCTGAAACGGCTCGCGCGGGCAGGCGAGCCAGTTGAAAGTCAAAGCCCCGGAAGCGCCGTTACGACGCAGCCGGGGCGGGAGTGACACACATAGCGGAGGCGAAGCCGGGTTACAACGGCGGTGGCGGCTGCGCAGCGCGTGCAGGCGCTACCGATACAGCTCGAGACTCCACAGCCGATTGAACCCGTGCCCCGCCGACCCTATAGCAGAGTATGCTGTTGCCCAAGGAGCGTTGATGACCACTTTCGATGCGCGAGAAGCCGGTTTCGAGGCAAAGTTCGCGCATGATGCCGAAATGCAGTTCCGGCTGCACGCGCGCCGCGACAAGCTGCTCGGGCTGTGGGCGGCGGGCAAGCTCGGGCTGCGTGGGCAGGGCGCTGAGGACTATGCCGCCGCGCTCGTACGCAGCGATATTGCGACGACGCAGGATGCGCCGGTGCTGCAGCAGCTTATCCTCGAGTTGGCACCGCATGGGGTGGCTGCCGAAGAGGTTCAGGCCGCCCTCGCGCTGTGCACCGCTGAAGCTGCGCGCCAAATGGAAACCGCCGCGTGACCGGCTATCTGCGGGACGGCAACTGATGGCGATGCTGGCCACCGATATCGAGGCGGCGATCCTCGCCGCGCTGCCCGGCGCGCAGGTCGAGATCACCGACCTCGCCGGCGACGGCGATCACTATGCGGCGCGCGTCGTCTCGGCGGCGTTCGTCGGGCTGTCGCGCATCAAGCAGCATCAACTGGTTTACAACGCGCTCGGCGGGCGTATGGGCGGCGAGTTGCATGCGCTCCGCCTGACGACCGCACTGCCTTCGGAGGAGATTTCCGCATGACCGATCCTACCCGCGACCGTATCGACCAGACCGTGAAGTCGCACGATGTCGTGCTGTTCATGAAGGGCACGCCGCTGTTCCCGCAGTGCGGCTTTTCGTCGACCGCGATCGCCATCCTCGAGCGGCTCGGCGTCGATTACGAGACCGTCGACGTCCTTGCCGACCCGGCGGTGCGCACCGGCATCAAGGCGTATTCGGACTGGCCGACGGTGCCGCAGCTCTACCTCAAGGGCGAGTTCCTCGGCGGCTCAGATATCATGATGGAGATGTACGAAAGCGGCGAGCTGACCGCGCTGGTCGACGAAAAGGGCGTCAAGCGCGCCGCTTGACGGAGGTGTTGCGCGGCGCCTGCTGTCGCGCTGCTTGACCTGACTCCGCTGACCGCTAGGGTCCCGGCAAGTTGCAACAGGGGGATCGGGTGCGGTTGAACATCGGTAGTGTCTGGCGGATGACTGCCGATATCGTGCGCCGTCACTTCAGTGTTTTCGTGACGCTGGCGGCGGCGTTCGTATTTCTGCCTTCGGTGCTCGCGTCGGTGCTGTTTCCACAGAGCGGCGCGCCGCGCATGCCGGTGCCCGGTCAACCGGCCCCGCCATTCCCGACGCTCTACTTCCTCCTGCTGATTGCGACGATCCTGATTGGGTTGATCGGCCATTTCTCGATCGGTGCTATCGCCGCCGACCCGGCCGAGGGCGGCGGGCGCTCGATCGGCGAGATCATCACCGGCGTGCTGCCCAAGATCGGCAAGGGCTTGCTGGCGGGATTATACCTGCTGGTGGCGTACGTGACTGTCGCGATAGGCGTCGTCATCCTCGTCAGTATTCTCAGCAGCGTGGTCGGTGCCGTAACCGGTTCGGCGCGCATGTCGGTCGCCGCGGCACAGGCCTCACCACCACCGGAGCTGGTCGCGACGATCGGCTGGCTGATCGCCGCGTTCGTCATCCCGCTGACGATTTGGGTGTCGGCGCGGCTGCTGCCGCTGCTCGGCGTGCTGTTGCGCGAGCCGCTGCCGGCGATCGACAGCATTAAGCGCGCCTGGGCGCTGTCGCGCGGCTCGGTCACGCCGCTTGCCGGACTCGTCGCCGTGGTCGCGGTAGGGTCGATCCTGCTGATGGTGCTGTTCGAGCAGCTACGGCAAGCGCTCAGTATCGATCGAGGCGTCGCGCTGCTGCTGTTTACGGCGGTGCGAACGGCGGTAACGACGCTGATCGCGGTGTATTACTATGCAGCGACGGCAGTGATCTACCGCCAGCTAGCGGAGCGTCACTAGTCCCACCGTGCCAGTGGCGGCAGGCTCATCAGGATCGCGTCGATATTGCCGCCAGTCTTCAACCCGAACAGCGTGCCCCGGTCGTAAACGAGGTTGAACTCGGCATACAGCCCGCGGTAGCGCAGTTGTGCCAACCGCTCCGCCTCGCTCCACGGGTCGTGCATATGCCGCCGGACCAGTGCCGGGAAGGTCGCCAGCAGCGTCCGCCCAACATCCTGCGTGAAGGCTAAGTTCGCGTCAAAGTCGCCTTCGAGGTGGTCGTAGAAGATGCCGCCGACACCCCGGTGCCGCAGCCGGTGCGGCACAAAGAAATATTCGTCACACCACTTCGAATAGCGGGTCCAGTAATCCGCCCCGTGCGCGTCGCACGCCGCCTTGAATGCCGCGTGGAAGGCCGCCGTATCGGCGGCATCGGGCAGCGCCGGATTAAGGTCGGCACCGCCGCCGAACCAGCGCTTGGTCGTCACCAGGAAGCGCGTGTTCATATGCACCGCAGGAACGTGCGGGTTGGCCATATGCGCGACGAGGCTGATGCCGGTGGCGAAGAAGTGCGGGTCGGCTTCGGCCCCGTTGATGGTCTTGGCGAACTCGGGCGCGAAGCTGCCGTAAACGGTCGAGGTATTGACCCCGACCTTCTCGAAAACGCGGCCTTTCATCACCGACATGACGCCGCCGCCGCCGGGTGCGCCGCTCGGGTCGGCGCGCTGCCAAGCAGTGCGTTCGAAACGGCCCGCGGGCGCGTCGCCGCCGAGCTCGTCCTCAAGTGTCTCGAATGCTGCGCAGAGTTGGTCGCGCAGCGCTTGGAACCAGGTCTGCGCCTGCAGCTGCTGATCGTCGAGCATGGTCATGGCAGGCCCGGTGCGGTTCTATCGCTCACCCGCGGAAGCGCCGGATCAGCGCGCTGGTATCCTGCCGCTTGCCGCCCATCGCCTGCACGTCGCCGTAGAACTGATCGATCAGCGCCGTCGCGGGCAGGCTGATGCCGAGCCGCTTCGCTTCGCCGAGCACCAGCCCCAGATCCTTGCGCATCCAGTCGACCGCGAAGCCGAAGTCGAACTGTCCCGCCGCCATCGTCGCGGCACGATTGTCCATC
Source organism: uncultured Sphingomonadaceae bacterium (assembly GCA_964247215.1). Classification (GTDB taxonomy): domain Bacteria; phylum Pseudomonadota; class Alphaproteobacteria; order Sphingomonadales; family Sphingomonadaceae; genus Polymorphobacter_B. The sequence continues at coordinate 1,033 of CAXTTR010000285.1, read as the reverse complement.
TGCCAGCTTTGCGCCGCGCCCTTCGAGATCACGTCGATGACCGCGCCCGCGTCGAGCCCGGCGGCGAGCGCGAAGTGCACCGCCTCGGCTAGCCCCTCGAGCACTCCAGCGATGGCGATCTGGTTGACCATCTTGGTCAGCTGCCCGCTCCCCGCCGGGCCCATGTGCCCGCTGCGTTTGGCGTAAGCGGCCATCAGCGGCTCGGCGGCGGCGAACGCGGCGGGGGTGCCGCCGCACATGATTGTCAGCTGGCCGGCCACCGCACCCGCCTGACCGCCCGACACCGGCGCGTCGAGCACCAGCACGCCGCGCGCCTCGCCCGCCGCCGCCAGCTCGCGCGCGATCTCGGCCGAGACGGTGGTGTGGTCGACGAATAGCGCGCCGGGGCGCATCGCCGCGAGCGCGCCATCGGGACCGAGCGTTACTTCGCGCAGGTCATCATCGTTGCCGACGCACGTAAAGACCGCGTCCGCGCCTTGAGCGACGGCCGCTGGGGTCGGCGCGCTGGTGCCGCCATACTGTGTCACCCACGCCGCCGCTTTCTCCGCAGTACGGTTGTACACCGTCACGTCATGTCCGGCGGCGGCGAGGTGCCCGGCCATGGGAAAGCCCATGACGCCGAGCCCGATGAAGCTGAGTTTGGCCATGACGCTCGCTAGCAAGTTTGCTTGGAGACCGCCACCCGGCTAGAGCGGCTGCGACCGAACCGCCGCAGGACACCGCCGCAATGCCCGCCTCGACCGCCGCCGTGACCTCGACGACTCCGGTATCCACGCTGCCGATCAGCCTTGACGACGTGCTCGCGGCACGGATCGCGATCGACGGCGCTGTCATCCGGACGCCATGCCTGCCAAGCCGGACGCTGTCCGAGTTGACCGGTGCGGAAGTCTGGCTCAAATTCGAGAACCTGCAGTTCACCGCCGCCTACAAGGAGCGCGGGGCGCTCAACAAGCTGCTATCGCTCAATGCCGAGCAGCGCGCCCGCGGCGTCATTGCAGCGTCGGCGGGCAATCACGCGCAGGGGCTGGCGTAC
>CAXTTR010000284.1:0-4283 GCA_964247215.1 uncultured Sphingomonadaceae bacterium | reverse complement strand
GCGCGGCGGCGCCCAAGCTGGTGACGCGCGATATGCTCAAGCTGATGAAGCGCGGCAGCGTGCTCGTCGACATCGCCATCGACCAGGGCGGCTGCTTCGAGACCAGCCACGCGACGACGCACGCCGACCCGGTCTATGTCGTCGACGGCATCATCCACTACTGTGTCGCCAACATGCCCGGCGCGGTGGCGCGCACCTCGACGTTCGCGCTCAACAATGCGACGCTGCCGTTCGTGCTCAAGATCGCGTCGCTGGGGGCGGACGCGGCAATGGCGGCGGACCCGCATCTGGCGTCGGGGCTGAATGTAGCGGGCGGCAAGATCCGGTATAGGGCCGTGGCGGACGCATTGGGGCTGGAGTTTGCGGCCTAAGCGCTGCTCCCCTTCCGTTATATCGCCGAAAACATTGCAGTTCCCTCCCACAACCCCCTCTCCAACGGTGAGCGCTGCGCGTCGACCTTGACAAACTAACCTTTCTGGATAATAGACGGGGGATGACAAACTCGCTCCCTCGCCTGACCCGAACTCGCCGCGATGGCTGGTCGCCGGAGGTGCAGCAGGCGTTCCTCGACGAACTGGCCTATACGGCATCGGCGTCGCAGGCCGCGGCGGCGGTCGGCCGGTCGGTCAAGTCGGCGTATAAGCTGCGGGCGCGTCCCGATGCGACGGCGTTTCGCGACGGCTGGAAGGCGGCGCTCGCGATGTCGATGACGCTGCTGCGGGAAACCGCGCTCGACCGCGCCTTCAACGGTCACAAGGCCCCGATCCACAAGTACGGCAATAAGGTCGGCGAGCGTCAGGTCATGCGCGACAGCGTGTTGATCAGCATGTTGCGGCTTTACGATGCGCCGATGTTCCATGAGGAGCGGGCGCGTGAAGCGGTCGTGGCGGCGTTGCCGAAGCCGATGACGCAGGCCGAATGGCGTGCGAAGTTCATCGAGATACTCGAGCCATTCGAGCGCCAGAGCGATCAGCAAGTTGCTGACAACGCTGATGGAATTGCGTCGCTACCCGTCGCTTTTGTGTCGCCTTTCGCGGTCGATTAGGGCCGCTACGCCGGATAGACTTTCCGCCATGCCGTGACCGCGACGCTGGCGAACAGCCCGGCGAGCGCATAGGGGTCGGCGGCGGCGAACTGGATGGCGGCCTTGCGGTCGGCGCAGTCGAGGATGAGCAGCGAGCCGATCGGCGCGCCGTCGAGGCCGAGCAACGGTCCGGCGGCGAGCATCTGCCCGGCGACCGCATCGAGGTGCGCGAGGTGATCGGGGCGTGTCGCGGCGCGCAGCGCGGCGCTGTCGGGCTTGTCGATGCAGTGGATGGCGAAGTAGGGCATGCGCTCGACTCTCGGTCCGGCGGAGTGCCGGTGAACGCCGTGTACGAGGCTCGGACGGCGGGCGGAAGAGGCGAGCGCGGCCGCGCGCTGGTTGACTTTCGCAGGCGCGGCAGCTAGGTGCCCAGCCTTTCCGGGATGATCCGAGCCATTGGCCGCCATCCGCGCCGAGTTTCGAGGACCTTACGATGTCGCGCATTTGTGAACTGACCGCCAAGGGCCGCCAGGTCGGGCACAACGTTTCGCACGCTAATAACAAGACCAAGCGCGTGTTCCTGCCGAACCTGCAGAACGTCACGCTGATGTCCGACGTGCTCGGGCGGTCGGTGCGGCTGCGCGTTTCGATGAACGGGCTGCGCTCGGTCGAGCATGTCGGCGGGCTCGATAACTGGCTGATCAAGACCAAGGCCGAGAAGCTTAGCGACCGCGCGGTCAAGCTGAAGCGCGAGATCAAGAAGAAGCTGGCGGCCGAAGCGGCACCGGTCGAGGCAGCTGCGGCCTGAAACGGCCGCCGATAGCGGTTCGGCCGGCGGTTGCCGCCGACTGCATTGCTATCGGGGCAACGCTGGCCCGGGCCTTCGCCAACGACCCGGCGCTGAGCTATATCTTCCCTGATCCGGCGATCCGTCCTGCCCGGCTGCACCGTTTCTTTGAGCTGATGCTGCGCAGCGAAGCCGACCCGTCGCTGACCGACATCGCTGGCGACCACGCCGCCGCCGCCGTCTGGCGCGCCCCCGGCAAGTGGCAGACCACTCGGCTCACCATGCTGCGGCTGGCGCTGCCGATGCTGGCGGCGTTCGGTGGCGCGCTCCCCCGCGCGCTGCGGCTGCAGGCGCTGCTCGAGGCGCATCATCCCGCCGCGTCGCACTGGTACCTCGAGTTCCTCGGCTGCGACCCGGCGCATCAGGGCCAAGGCTATGGCGGCGCAGCGACCCGCGCCCGCCTGAAGCACTGCGACCGCGAGCACCTGCCGGCCGCACTGGAGACGGCGACCGCGAGCAACGTCGCACTCTACGAAGCGCTCGGCTTTGCCGTCACCGGCGAGTTCGATGTTCCCGGCGGGCCGCATTTCTGGAGCCTGTGGCGCGAACCGCGCTAGTCGCTCGGACCTTGGCGCGCTAAGACCGCGGCGATGCCCAGCCCCGACGCGATCCTGTTCGAAACCTTCGGCTATCCGTCGTTCCGCGCCCACCAGGAAAGCATCGTCCGCGATCTCTGCGATGGCCGCGATGTGCTGGCGATCATGCCCACCGGCGCGGGCAAGTCGATCTGCTTCCAGGTCCCCGCGATCTACCGCCCGGGATGCGCGATCGTGATCTCGCCGCTGATCGCGCTGATGCACGACCAGGTCCGCGCGCTGACCGCCAACGGCGTCCGCGCGGCGACGCTCAACAGCCAGTCGGGCGACAGCAGCCACACGATCGAGGCGCTTAGGAACGGCGAGCTCGACCTGCTGTACGTGTCGCCCGAGCGCGCCGCGCAGGGCGGCTTCCGCCAGCTGATCAGCCGCGTCGAGGTCGCGCTGATCGCCATCGACGAGGCGCACTGCGTCAGCCAGTGGGGGCATGACTTCCGCCCCGAATACCGCCAGCTCCGCAGCCTGTGCGACCTGCTGCCGGGCGTCCCGCGGATCGCGCTGACCGCCACCGCCGACGTCGCGACGCGCGCCGACATTCTGGCGCAGCTCGGCATCGCGCCCGACCGCATGGTGCTGGCGGGGTTCGACCGGCCCAACATCCGCTATGAGATTGCCGCCAAGACCGAGCCGCGGCGACAGTTGCGGGCGTTCCTCGACCGGCATCCGGGCCAGTGCGGCATCATCTATGCGCCGACGCGCAGCAGCACCGAACTCACCGCCGACTGGCTGGCCGGGCAGGGCATCAACGCGCTCGCCTATCACGGCGGCATGGACGGCGGCATTCGCGCCAGCAATCAGGAGCGCTTTGTTACCGCCGACGACATGGTCATGGTCGCGACGATCGCGTTCGGCATGGGCATCGACAAGCCCGACGTGCGCTTCGTCGCGCACCTTGGGCTGCCGAAGTCGATCGAAGCTTACTATCAGGAGACCGGCCGCGCCGGACGCGACGGCGATCCGGCGGTCGCACACATGCTGTATGGGGCCGACGACATCGCTCGCCAGCGCGGCTTCATCGACATGAGCGACGCCGACGCAGGCCGCAAGGCAGCCGAGCATGTGCGCCTGAATGCGCTGCTGGCATTCGCCGAAACCAGCCGGTGCAGGCGAGGGCCATTGCTGACTTATTTCGGCGAGCCCGAGCCCGCGCCGTGCGGCAACTGCGACAACTGCATCGCGCCGCCCAAGCTGCGCGATGCGACCGTGGCGGCGCAGATGCTGCTGTCGGCGGTCAAGCGCACCGGCGAGCGCTTCGGCGTCGGGCATCTCATCGACGTGCTGCACGGCCGCGGCAGCGAGCGCGCCGCCAAGTTCGGCCACGACAAGCTGTCGGTGTTCGGTATCGGCAAGGACCTCGACAAGGCGCATTGGGAGGCGGTGGCGCGCCAGCTGCTCGCCGCCGACGCCCTGGTGCGCGGCGAGCATCAGGGACTCGAGTTCGGACCACGGGCGCGGGATTACCTCAAAGGCAGTGCTGCGGTCGAAATCCGCGACGAGCCAGCGCCCGAGCGCCGCCGCACCGGGCGGACGCAGACCGCGACACCCGCCGCCGACGAGCCGCTGTTTGATAAGCTGCGTGCACTTCGCCGCCAACTGGCGAGCGCCGCCGGGATGCCGCCGTACGTCATCTTCCACGACGCGACGCTGCGCGCCATGGCGGCCGAGCGCCCCGCCAGCCTCGACGCGCTCGGCCGGGTCAGCGGTGTCGGCACCCGCAAGCTCGAGGCTTACGGGGCCGATTTCCTACGGGTAATCCGCGCTGGCTGACACGGCGGCTTGTCGACGTCTGCGCGGCGCGCGCGACACGGGCGTTGCT
>CAXTTR010000283.1:0-4317 GCA_964247215.1 uncultured Sphingomonadaceae bacterium | reverse complement strand
ACCAGTTCTTTCCCAAGCTTCATGTTCGGGATGCCGTAGGTCAGCAGCCCGCCGCTGCGATCGTGCCGGTCATAAACGTGGACAATGTAGCCCTTGCCGCGCAGCATTTCGGCGGCGGTCAGCCCGGCCGGGCCAGCGCCGATGATGCCGACCGACTGCGCGCCGCGGTCGGCGGTGATCCGCACCGGCTTGACCCAGCCATTTTCCCACGCGGTGTCGTTGATGAACTTCTCGACTGCGCCAATGGTGACTGCGCCGAAATCTTTTTCGATAACGCAGTTGCCCTCGCACAGCCGGTCCTGCGGACAGATACGTCCGCAGATCTCGGGCATCGACGAGGTCGCCGACGACAGCTCGTATGCCTCTTCAAGCCGTCCTTCGGCGGTCAGCCGCAGCCAGTCGGGAATATTGTTGTGCAGCGGGCAATGCACCTGACAGAATGGCACCCCGCACTGCGAACAGCGCGACGCCTGCTCGGCGGCTTTCTCGATGATATACGGCCGCGCAATTTCGAGGAAGTCGTGCGCCCGGTCGCTTGCCGCACGCTTCGGCGGCGGTGCTGGCGCGATCTCCGGAAAATGCAGCATGGTCGTCGACATCGGCGCTCCCTCGCGCTTTCGTTAGCACGGAATCAACGGGAGTCACGTAGTTTGTGAGTAGTACGTCAGCTATGCTGACCTAATTAGGCCTGATTGCTATAAGCTGGCGCGTACTTGAACCAGTGCTGGCCAGCTTAGGGCCGACCTGGGACGATTGTGTACAGCCAGATCAGCGCCGCTGTCCCCGCGATGATCCGGTAATAGGCGAATGGCGCGAAGCCGTAGCGGCTGATGATCGACACAAACGCGCGCACGACGATGATCGCCACGGCGAACGACACCACGAAACCGATCGCGATATCGCCGAGCTGGTGTGTGTCCAGCGCCGCGCGGTTTTTGTAGAGCTCGAGCGTCGTCGCCCCGAGCATCGTCGGGATCGCGAGAAAGAAGCTGAACTCGGCCGCGGTGCGCCGTTCGACGCCGAGCGCCAGCGCCCCCATGATCGTCGCGCCCGAGCGGCTGACCCCGGGGATCATCGCGAGGCACTGCACGAAGCCGATGCTGACCGCCGACCGTGCCGGGATTGCCGCGACGCTATCGATCGTCGCGCGCCGCGCCAGCCGCTCGACGACCAGGATCGCCACCCCGCCCGCAATCAGCGCAATCGCCACGACCTTGGCGTTGCCGAGCAGCGCCTCGATATGCTTGTGGAGCGCGAAGCCGATCACTGCGGCGGGCAGGAACGCCAGCAGCACGTTGCGCACGAAGCGCAGCGACGCCGGCCGGCGCTGCAGCGCACCCTCGGCGGCGGTCAGCAGCGTCCGCCAGTACAGCACGACGATCGCGAGGATCGCGCCGAGCTGGATGACGATGTTGAACACCTTCCACTTCTCAGCGTCATAGCCGAACAGCTGCGTCGCCAGGATCAGATGCCCCGTCGACGATACCGGCAGGAACTCGGTAACGCCCTCGACGACGCCGAGCAGGATGTCGATCAGCCAGTTGTCGGTCATGAATTGTCCTGTTTTAACTTGATGATCGAAGCTCAGCTCCCCACCCGCTCATCCCGAGCGAAGTCGAGGGACCTGCCCGGAGATTGTGCGTCCCTCGACTTCGCTCGGGATGAGCGAGGTTGGTGTTCTGGTCAAACTAGAAGAGCTATGCGCCGGCCGCATCGCGGTGGAAGCGCCCGCCGGTGCGGTAGCGTTCGAGATACTGCGGCGCGATCCCCTCGAGCGGCGTCGCGGCAACGCCGAGCGCCGCGAGTCCGTCGTTAGCCGCGATGTTGTCCGATTGCAGCATCGTCCACTGGTCGGTGGTCATCGGCGCGCCCGGCACGATGTCGCCCGCCCGCGCCATGAGCTTGGCGGCGAACGGCGGCACCTCGATAATCGGCTTCGAGACACGGATCTCGCGCAGGATCCAGGCGATCAGGTCGCTGAACGCGTACACCCGCGGCCCGCCGAGCTCAAACACCTGCCCGCCGAAGCGCACCGGGTCGCTCAGCGCCGCGACGACCGCCTTGGCGACATCGAGTACATAGACCGGCTGGAACTTGGTCGCGCCCGCCACCACGGGAACCACCGGCAGCGCCTTGCCGAGCGCGGCAAACCGGTTGATGAACTGGTCCTCGGGGCCGAACACGAGGCTCGGCCGCAGGATCGTCGCGTGCGGCAGCGCCGCCAGCACCGCGGCCTCGCCCGCCGCTTTCGTCTGAGCGTAGCGCGCGGCGGATCTGGCCGACGCGCCGATCGCCGAGACCTGCACGAACGCGTTCACCCCAGCCGTCGCGGCGGCGCGCGCGACATTGCCCGCGCCCGCCGCCTGCACCGCGGCAAATGTCTGCTTGCCCGTTTCGGCCAGGATGCCGACGAGGTTCACTCCGGCGGTCGCATGTTCGAACACCTGGCCCAGCCGCGCTGCGTCGCGGACATCGCCCTGGACGATCTGCACCTGCCCGAGCGCTCCCAGCGGCTTCAGAGACGACGCCGCCTCGGGCCGCCGCACGACGACCCGCATCCGCACGCCGGTGTGCGCCAGCTGCTGCACGACATAGCGGCCGAGAAACCCCGACCCGCCGACGATCACCACCAACCCGTCCATGCCGCCTCCGCGCCCGTCACCGCGCCTTAGGCGCTGACCGCCGCCGTCATGGCGCAGCGCTCCGCAGTTGACAACCGTGGCCGTGCCCCGTAACCCCCGCGCCTCGCACCTGCCCAGGTGGCGGAATTGGTAGACGCGCCAGCTTCAGGTGCTGGTATTGGCAACGATGTGAAGGTTCGAGTCCTTTCCTGGGCACCATGCATACCCGCGGTCGCCGCTATTGCTTCCGGCGTTCCGTACCGGTTGAGCCAGCCCCGTTCATCCTTATCGCCTCAGTTTACCCGGGCTGCGATGGATAATTTCTCAAAGCACATCCGACCGGGTTACGGCTAAGCGGCTGGTACCAGATCACCCAGCGCGGACGGAAGCCATCGCCTGCCGTGCCCGCCACCCGCACAGGTTTCGTCGGGCATGGCTTGCGAACCGTGGAACGTTGCAATAGACCGACTACGCGGTCGGACAATTTGCGGGGAAGAATGCAGGTCCATACAGTCCTCGAGGAGCACCGGCGCAACGCTCCTGACCCGGCGGTCGACTGGCGGCGCGTTGCCTATCTCGTCCAGCTGTCGCGGGCGCTCGATGCGATGGAGGAGACGCGGCTCGTCCCCGAGAAGAAGGTGCTCTACCAGTTTTCGGCGCGCGGGCATGATCTGGCGCAGGTGCTGCTCGGCTGCCAGCTGACGCGGCCGGCCGATGCGGCGTGCGGCTATTATCGCTCGCGGCCGCTACTGCTGGCGCTCGGCGTCGACGTCGCCGACGCGCTCGGCTCGGCGATGGGGCGTAGCGGCGGCTATTCGGACGGGCGCGACATCGGCGTGGTGTTCAACTATCCGAACCCGCACGGTGCGTCCGCGCTGCCGATGTGCGGCGGCGTCGGGGCGCAATATACCCCGATGGCAGGCTGGTCGCAGGCGATCGGCTATCATTGCGAGGTGCTGAACGACCCCGCTTACGCCGATGCGATAGGCGTCGTGCTCGGCGGCGATGCATCGGTCGCGTCGAACGGTTTCTGGGCGGCGCTGACCATCGCGACGACGCAGGCGCTGCCGATGCTGTTCTATATCGAGGACAATGGCTACGGCATCTCGGTGCCGTCGAGCTTCCAGACGCCGGGCGGCGACATCGCCGCCAATCTCGCCAGCTGGCGCGGGCTCGACGTGCTCAGCGGCGACGGTACCGAGCCCGCCGAGGCGGCGCGGCTGGTCGCGCAGGCGGTGGCGCATGTCCGCGGCCGCCAGGGCCCGTGCCTGCTGCGGCTGACGGTGCCACGGCTGCAGGGCCACAGCTTCCAGGACACGCAGGCGTACAAGCCGCCCGGCTTCGTCGCGAGCGAATGGACGCGCGACCCGCTGCCGAAGTTGAACGCGTTTCTTGTACCCGCCGCACTGAGCGAGGCCGAGTGGAGCGCGGTCGAGGCCGAGGCCGCCGAAGCTGCCGAGGCCGCGCGCGAAGCGGCCGAAGCGCGGCCGGTCGCCGATCCCGCGACAGTCATGCACCATGTTTTCGCCGAACCGGGCGCGCTGCAGACAATGGGCGGGCAGTACACGCACGGTTATACGCCGCCGCCTTCAAGCGCCGAGGCCAGGCCCGAAGGCCAGCGCCTGAACATGGTGACCGCGATCCGCCGCACGCTCGACCACGAGCTGACGATCAACCCGCGCGTCGTGCTGTTCGG
>CAXTTR010000282.1:0-4319 GCA_964247215.1 uncultured Sphingomonadaceae bacterium | reverse complement strand
CCGCCTCGCGCGTGCTTCCCTTGGGCAGTTCGAGCGTGTCCTTGAGCTTGCCGTTGATCTGCACCGCGATCGTGACACTGTCGTCGACCAGCCAGCGCGGGTCAGCGACGGGCCACGCGGCATCGGCGACCAAGCCAGCCTGCCCGAGCAGCGCCCAGCTTTCCTCGGCGAGGTGCGGCATCATCGGAGCGACCAGCTGGATCAGCCCAAGCACCGCCGTGTGCCGGGTCAGCGACGGCTCGGCACGCTCGGCGGCGCTGGTCAGTTCGTACAGCCGCACCACCGCCTTGTTGAAGTGCAGCCGGTCAATGTCGGCGGTCGCGGCGGCGATAGCACGGTTCAGCGCGCGCGCGAGTTCCGCGTCGTTGCCACTGGCGACGCCGCCAGCTTCGCTGCCGACCAGACGCCAGATGCGCTGGACGAAGCGCCACGCGCCCTCGATGCCCGCTTCGGACCATGGCAGGTCGCGCTCGGGCGGCGAATCCGACAGCAGGAACCAGCGCACCGCGTCGGCGCCATAGGTCGCGATCAGCGCATCGGGGTCGACGACGTTCTTCTTCGACTTCGACATCTTGACGACGCGGCCGACTTCAACCGGTTGGCCATTGGCGCGCTCGATGAGCTTGTCATCCCGGCGCTCAACCGCAGCGGGATCAAGCCATTCGCCGTCGAGCGAGCGATAAGTCTCGTGGGTCACCATACCTTGCGTGAACAGCCCGGCGAACGGTTCGGCGACGTCGAGCTTGCCGATGCGGCGCAGCGCGCGCGTCCAGAAGCGCGCGTAGAGCAGGTGCAGGATCGCGTGCTCGACGCCGCCGATATACTGCGCCACCGGCAGCCAGGCGTCGACGACGGCGCGGTCGAACGGCGCGTCATGGGGAGCGCTGGCGAAGCGCAGGAAGTACCATGACGAGTTGACGAAGGTGTCAAGCGTGTCGGTTTCGCGCCGCGCCGGACCTTTGCAGTTCGGGCAGGTAACGTTCGCCCACGTCGGGTGACGGTCGAGCGGGTTGCCCGGTTGGTCGAAGGTCACGTCGTCGGGCAGCACCACCGGCAGCTCGGCTCGTGGTACCGGCAGGGCACCACAGAACTCACAGTGAATGATCGGGATCGGCGTCCCCCAGTAACGTTGTCGCGACACACCCCAGTCGCGCAAGCGCCATACGGTAGTACCGTCGCCCCAGCCTTCGGCCTCGGCGCGCTGGATAACGGCCCGCTTGCCAGCCTCGATGTCGAGTCCGTCGAGCCAGCGCGAGTTTACTAGCACTCCAGGCCCGGTATATGCCTCGTCGCCGATCGGACCTGGTACTTCGTCCGCTGGAGCGACGACGCGTGGTACCGGCAACGCGTACTTGCGCGCGAAGTCGAGGTCACGCTGGTCGTGCGCCGGGCAGCCGAAGATTGCGCCAGTGCCGTAATCCATCAGCACGAAGTTGGCGACGAATACCGGCAGGCGGAGGCTCGGGTCGAGCGGATGGATCACGGAAAGCCCGGTGTCGAAGCCCTGCTTCTCCTGGCCCTCGACCGCGGCCGCGGCGGTACCTGTAGCGAGGCACGTTGCGCTGAATGCCGCCAGCGCCGGATTATCCGCGGCGAGCGCCTGCGCCAGCGGGTGGTCGGGCGCGACCGCGGCGAAGCTCGCGCCGAAGAGCGTATCGGGGCGGGTGGTGAAGACATCGAACGAGCGGTCGCTGTCGGCTACCTTGAAGGTAAACCGCAGCCCTTGGCTCTTGCCAATCCAGTTCTCCTGCATCAGCCGCACTTTGTCGGGCCACGCGTCGAGCGCGCCCAAGCCGTCGAGCAGCTCGTCGGCAAAATCGGTGATTTTCAGAAACCATTGATTGAGACGCCGCCGTTCGACCGGCGCGCCCGAGCGCCAGCCTTTGCCGTCGATAACCTGCTCGTTCGCCAAGACGGTATGATCGACCGGGTCCCAATTAACCGAACTCGCCTTGCGGTAGACCAGCCCCGCCGCCAGCAGGTCGAGAAACAGCGCCTGCTCGTGGCCGTAGTAGTCAGGCTCGCAAGTCGCCAGCTCGCGGCTCCAGTCTAGCGCAAAGCCGAGCCGCTGCAGCTGACCGCGCATCGTCGTTATGTTTGCCCGCGTCCACTCACCGGGATGGATGCCGCGCTCGATCGCAGCGTTCTCGGCGGGCATGCCGAACGCGTCCCAGCCCATTGGGTGCAGCACCTCGAAGCCCTGCGCGCGGCGGACGCGGGCGATGACGTCGCCCATCGCGTAGTTGCGGACATGGCCAACATGGATACGCCCCGACGGATAGGGAAACATCTCGAGCACGTAAGTCTTGGGCTTCGGCGAACTGTCGTCGGCGACAAACGTACGACGTTCGGCCCAGACTTGCTGCCAATGCGCGTCGGCGGTCTGCGGGTCGAAGCGCCCCGACGAAATCACGGCCGTCGAAACCATAGGCGTTGCGCCCTCAGCCGAAGCTGGCACGTCGGAAAGCTTCGCGCTCACCCGGCGATCTGCACCCGGCGCAGGTCGCGCGCGCGGCCGAGGATCACCTCCTCAAGCTTCTGTACAGTACCGGCACGGACCGGCGCTTCGGCCCAGCCACTAACGCTATGCTCTTGCCGGTTGGCGGTTACGCGCAGCGCATCGGCGCGCAGCTCGGTGTCGAGAATGCTAACCGTCAGCTTGATGCGCTCGTTCGGCGACTGCGGGTTGACATACCAATCGGTGACAATGACGCCGCCGTTCGAGTCGACCGTCGCCAGCGGCATGAATTTGAGCGTTTCGAGACTAGCCTGCCACAGATAGCTGTTGACGCCGATCGTTGCCAGCCGCGCCGGAGCGAGCGCTGCCGCCGTCGGGGATTTTTTCTTGTGATGCGCGCAGCCGCCGAGCGTGGGCAACGCCAATGCTATCAGCGCGATGCCCGCATATTTTGCTCGACTAACGACCATGCCTGAACTCCGTTGAACTTCGACCGTTCTTATAGGGAGCGCATAGGGCAAGCGCAAAGCCCCATGCACGTCGGTTCGACGCGGTCTGGACCGGTTGATATCGCGGGGGTTCGACGTAGCTGTGGACGTAAAGACACTATCGGGGAAGAAAATTAACCTGAACCGATATATAGAAGAGATGCGCTGGGCGACGGCAAATCGTCCTGATATGTGGGCAGCGAAATGACGGGGATCGATTCGCATACACCGGCTTCAGTCCGGGCAGCATGGGCAGCGGCGGCGCTGGCCTTGATGCTTTTGGCGTGCCCGGCGCTCGCCTTGCAACCCATTGCGGCTGCCAAGCACAGCAAAGCTCATTCTGCTTCTAAAGGTCCAGTCAAAAGCCTCGATGCTGACGGCGGCGTCGAGCATCTACGGCCCGCGACGCAGACCTCATTTGCGCCGGCGCTGCTCGACACCACACGGTTTAGCTTCACCGCGCCCGGTCAGACTGCCGCGACGGCGCGGATGCAGACCGCCGAGCATGCTTTCCGCTTTACGCCTTCGGGTTCGAGCGACAGCCGCCGGGCATTGTCGCTGGGAGTCACTTCGCGTGTCATTGCCGCTGCGCCGGACACATCGCGCGCGGCTGCACCGGTGCAGTACGCTGGCCCCGGGCCGACCGCGTATAACGTCGATATGTCGGTTGGATATCGCGGCTTTGCGGTTTCGGGCGGCTATACACGCGCTGATAATGTAATCGCACCCGGGACCGTCCCCACTAGTCTGACATTGCCGACGCGTGAAGCGCTCGACCTTGGGCTGAGTTACCGCGGCAAGAGCTGGAAGACTAGCGTTCAGCTCGGCTCGGAGACGATTGCCGCGGCAGTCAATGGCGCGACGCTGGTGCAAACCCCGGCGGAGCGGCGCTATTCGGTTGAAGTCGGCGGGGCTTATGCAGTCGCGCCAGGCATCGCCGTCACCGGGGGGCTACGTTATAAGCTGACGCCGGCCGATGGCGGCCTGACAGATCCGCAGCGCAATGATCGCGCGGTGTATTTGGGCACCGCGTTCGCGTTCTGACGTCGTTGCCGGGATTACGCTGACCGACTATGACGCTGGTGTGGACGGTTTCACCCAGCTTTCACCGGTAAGCGAGCCTGCACTCGAGATAGCTGCTGAACGGCTAGGTTCCATTCGAACGAGGATCGCTGCAGCCGCACAGCTGGCGAGCCGTCAGGTCAACACCGTCGAGCTAATCGCGGTATCCAAAACTTACGGCACGCTCGAAGTCTTGCCTTTCTTGAAGGCTGGCCAACGCTCGTTCGGCGAGAACCGCGTGCAGGAAGCGTTGGCGAAATGGCCGGGCTTACGAGCGGATTACCCCGATGTGCGCCTCCACCTGATAGGGC
>CAXTTR010000281.1:2349-4329 GCA_964247215.1 uncultured Sphingomonadaceae bacterium | reverse complement strand
CCGCTGCCGATGTTTCCGGCAACGACCTTGACGATGCAGGCGGGAGCGAGCCGGTCCCGCCATCCGGCACCTCGCTGGCAACCGCGCTGTCGCCCGCCGTCCGCCGCGCGGTCCAGCAACACCATGTCGACCCCGCCACCGTGAAGGGCAGCGGTCGCGGCGGCCGGGTCACGCGTGCCGATGTCGACGCGTTCGTCGCGGCTCGCGGTGAAGCGGCGGCCACGCCTGCTCCGGCCATTGCTGCCCCTGCCGCTCCGGTCGACGGCATCCGCCAGATTCCGCACGACCGCATGCGCCTTGCCATCGCCGCCCGCATGCAGAACTCGGTGACCACCGCCCCGCACGTCACCGCGGTCTTTGAAGCCGACTTCAGCGCCATCGTCGCGCATCGCCGCCAGCACAAGGCGGCGTTCGCGGCGGGTGGCGTCAACCTCACCTACACCGCCTATATAATCGCCGCCTCGGTCGCCGCGATTCGCGCCGTGCCGGTGGTGAACAGCCGCTGGTATGATGACCGCCTCGATGTCTTCGACAACGTCAACGTCGGCGTCGGCACCGCGCTCGGCGACGCCGGGCTGATCGTGCCGGTGGTGCAACGCGCGCAGGAACTGTCGCTGCTCGGCATCGCGACGCGGCTCGGCGAGCTCGTCGCGCGCGCCCGCGACGGCAAGCTCGGTGCCGCCGACGTGCGCGGCGGCACCTTCACGATCTCGAACCACGGCGTCTCAGGCTCGCTGCTGGCAGCGCCCATCGTCATCAACCAGCCGCAATCGGCCATCCTCGGCGTCGGCAAGCTCGAAAAGCGTGTCGTCGTCCGCGAGGTCGACGGCGGCGACGCGATGCTGATCCGCCCGATGGCGTACGTCTCGCTGACGATCGATCACCGCGCCATTGACGGGCATCAGACCAATGCGTGGCTCAGCAAGTTTGTCGAGACGCTGGAGAGCTGGCCGTCGTGAGGACGACCGTGGCGTTTCGTAAGTAGCTTGACAAATAAGCCAATATGGTTAGTATAGGCCGGATGACAAACTCGCTCTCGATGATGCTCGCAAGGCCGGCGCTGCTCGTCGAATGACGACCAAAATTGGTCGAACCGATTCTAGCGCGTAGATTTCGCCCAAGTGATTGTTATAGCTAAAGATGTGTTGTTACAACGGATCGCCTTGGATTCGCCCTACGAACCTTCCGCTCGCGCTAGCCGTCGAAGTCGACCGCCACATCATCGGTCACCGGCACCGCCTGGCAGGTCAGCACGAAGCCCTGCGCGACCTCGTCGGCGCTGAGCCCGTAGTTGGTCTTCATTTCGACCTGCCCCGCGGTCAATCGCGCGCGGCAGGTGGCGCAGACGCCGGCCTTGCACGCGAACGGCGCGGGCATGCCGCTAGCGCGGGCGGACTCGAGGATGCTGCCGAGCCCGGCGTGGAACGCGACCATGCGGCGGCGGCCGTCGAGCGTCACCTGCACCATGCGGCCTTCGGCGCGCGCTTCGAGAACGCGCGCGGCGGCGGCGGCTTCGGCCGACACCGGCCCGGCGTTGAAGCGCTCGACGAGGATGCGCGCCGGATCGACCCCCGCGTCGATCAGCCCGCGCTCGGCGGCGTCCATCATTGCCGCGGGCCCGCAGACGAACGCGGCTTCAAGTGCGCTGGTGTCGACGAGGCTGTGCAGCGCCTCGGCGATGCGCGGCGCATCGAGGCGGCCGTTGAACAGCGCGACATCGTCGGCCTCGGCGGTGAGGAAGTGATAGACCTGCAGCCGTCCGAGAAAGCTGTTCTTGAGCGCCGCGAGTTCTTCGAGAAACATGATCGAGTCGGACGAGCGGTTGCCGTACAGCAGGGTGAAGCGGCTGCCGGGTTCCACCGCGAGCGCGGTCTTCAAGAGCGACAGGATCGGCGTGATGCCCGACCCCGCGGCGAACGCGACGTAGCTGGCGGCGCGGCCGGGGACGAACTCCCACGTGAAGCTGCCGCTGGGCGGCAT
>CAXTTR010000281.1:941-2339 GCA_964247215.1 uncultured Sphingomonadaceae bacterium | reverse complement strand
GCATCGCCTCGACGGTGTCGCCGGCACGCAGCGCGCTTGCCCATGCCGAAAATCGCCCGCCGGCGACCCGCTTGATGCCGATGCGCAGCTCGTTGTCGGCAGGGGCGGCGCAGATCGAGTAACTGCGGCGCAGCTCCTCGCCGCCAATGCCGGCGCGGAGCGTGAGGTACTGGCCGGGGCGGAAGGTGAAAGCGCTGGCAGCGTCGGCGGGCGCACGCAGGCGCAGGGTAACAGCGTCGGCGGTTTCTTGCCGGATGTCGAGGACGGTCAGCGGGTGAAAAGTGTCGGACATGCGGGCTTTCTAGCTCGTTCTCAGTTCATCGGCCCATGTTGCAAACTCCACGCGCTGGGGCAGCGGGTGTGTGTTGAAGGCGGGACAAACAACGAACAGGGCGATCGAGCGAACAAACTGTCAGTGACACTTGAACCGGTCGAACGGCTCCAGGCAGCTCCGGCACCGCCACAATGCCTTGCACGGTGTCGACCCGAACCGGCTGACCTCGACGGTGTCGGTGCCGCCGCAGCGCGGGCACTCGACCACTTCGCGCGCGCGCAGCAACCGCGCCTCGCTGCCCTTCGGCGGCGGCGCGATGCCGTAGTCCTTGAGCTGCCGGCGGCCGAGATCGGTGATCCAGTCGGTCGTCCACGGCGGCGACAGCACCGTCTCGATCGGTACGCCTGTGAACCCGGCCGCGTCGAGCGCGACGCGGATCGACTGCTCGATCGCCAGCGTCGCCGGGCAGCCGGTGTAGGTCGGCGTGATCAGCACCGCGGGCGGCTCGGCGCGGACACCGCGCACGATGCCGAGCTCGACGACCGAAACGACTGGGATCTCGGGGTCGGGCACGGTGCAGAGCACGGCCAGGACAGCAGCCTCGTCGATGCGATCGAGCTGTGCGGCCGCAGTCACCTTCACCACACCGCGTCGGGGTAGGTGCGCTGCAGATACTGCATCGGCGCGAGCAGATGCCCGAGGTGTTCGGTGTGGTGGCCCTTGCGCCCGCCCACGACAGCACGCGGATAGACCGGCGCGGGCAGCGTCGCTTCGGCGAGCACCGCCGCGACAGTTGCGTCGAAGCCGGGGCGCAGCGCCGGTTTGTCGACTGCGATGCCGCGCCCGGCAAGCTCCGCTTCGACCGTGTCCATCTGGAACAGCTCGTCGACGAAGCGCCAGCACCAGTCGAGGCCGTCGGCCATGCGACGGTGGCTCTCGGCAGTGCCGTCGCCAAGCCGGATCACCCATTCGGCGGCGAGTTCGGCGTGGTAGCGGACTTCCTTGACCGCCTTCGCCGCGATCTCCGCCAGCCGCGGTTCGGTCGACTGCGTCAGTGCTTCGAACATGGCGTGCTGGTACGTCGAGAACAGGAATTGCCGCGCCATCGTCTGCGCAAAATCGCC
>CAXTTR010000281.1:0-931 GCA_964247215.1 uncultured Sphingomonadaceae bacterium | reverse complement strand
CCGTTGGGCTGCTCGACGAGCAGGCAGTTGCGGAATTGCAGCACGTCGCGGTGGAAGGCGAGCCGGTCGGCATCGCGGCCCTTGCCCTCGACCGCGCCCGCCAGCCCGAGCAGCAATGTCGCCTGCCCGATCAGGTCGAGCGCGAAGTTCGCCAGTGACAGGTCGACTTCGAGCGCCGGCGCATGCCCGCACCACTCGCTCAGGCGCTGGCCGAGGATCAGGCTGTCGTCGCCGAGCCGCATCGCATACTCCGCGAGCAACCGCGGGTGCGTGCCGGCCGCGGGCGCGTCGAAGCTGGCACCCGGTGTGTTGGCGCCATGCGGCCCCGCGGCGCGCGCCTCGACATCGGGCTCGATCGTCGGCAGCGACGGCATCAGATGTGCTTCAGCACGTCGGGGATCTTATAGAAGGTCGGGTGACGGTAAACCTTGTCCTCGGCGGGCTCGAACATCGGCCCCGCATAGCCGGGGTCCGACGCGATAATGTCATCGGACTTGACCACCCACAGGCTGACGCCCTCCATCCGGCGGGTGTAGACGTCACGGGCATGGCGCATTGCTAGCGTCGCGTCGGGTGCGTGGACCGAACCGGCGTGCTTGTGGCTGAGCCCGCCACGGGCACGGATGAACACCTCCCACAACGGCCAGTCTTGCTTGGGGCTGGCGGCCTCGCTCACGCTGCAAGTCGCGCGGCGCGCTTGGCCTCGTGCGCGGCGGCCGCGTCGCGCACCCACGCGCCGTTGTCCCATGCTTCGCGCCGCGCCTTCAGCCGCTCCTTCGCGAGCGGGCCCTCGCCGCGGACGACGGCGTAGAACTCCTCCCAGTCGATCGCGCCATAATCATAGGCAGCCCGCGCCTCGTTCCACGTGAGGCCTGCGTCTGGGATCGTCAGCCCGAGATACTCGGCCTGCGGCACCGTCGCGTCGATGAAC
>CAXTTR010000280.1:0-4342 GCA_964247215.1 uncultured Sphingomonadaceae bacterium | reverse complement strand
GCCTCGCGCGTCCGGTCGCGCAGCGTCGCACCGTCGACGAACCAGCCGACCAGCTCGAGCCGGTCGTTGACCGCACCCGCGTCGGTGAGCGGCCCGGCGAGATCGTCGGCGAGCAGCCGCGCGCCCGCGCCGGTGACGGTCAGATCGACCGCGTCGAGCAGGCTGCCCGCGCGGCTGCCGCTCGCCGAGCGCGCCAGTTCGAGGCTGGCGCGCGTCGCGGCGTCGATCGCCATTACGCCTGCCGGAGGACACGGCCGCGGCGGCTGGAGCAGCGGCAGCTGGGTCACCGCGGTCGCCTCCAGGTACGCGAGCAATCCGCCCGCCGCCGCGATCTCGTCACGCCCGAAGCTGCCGAAGCTGTCGAGCGTCGCCACGCCGAAGCGCGCCTTGAGCCGCGTCCCGGCCGCCGCCGAGGCAAACTCGGCGCGCGGACGCGGCGTCGCTGCGATGCCCGCCCCGTCCCAATCCTCGGGCGCGATAAGCTCGGCCGGAGTCAACCGCGCCAGCTCGGCTTCAAGGCCCGCCACAGTCGTCGACAGCGTCCGGAACACCCCTGTCGAAACGTCGCACCACGCCAGCCCGATACGGTCACCGACGGGAGCCGCCGCCGCCAGCCAGTTCGAGGCGCGCGCATCGAGCAGCGCCGCCTCGGTCAGCGTACCGGGCGTCACCACCCGGACGATGGCGCGCGCGACGACGCTCTTGCTGCCGCGTTTGCGAGCGTCCGCCGGGTTCTCGATCTGCTCGGCGATGGCGACGCGGTGCCCGCCGCGGATCAGCTTGGCGAGATAGGCTTCCGACGCATGCACCGGCACGCCGCACATCGGGATATCGGCCCCGTCATGCTGGCCGCGCTTCGTCAACGCGATGTCGAGCGTTGCGGCGGCAGCGACCGCATCGTCGAAGAACAGCTCGTAGAAGTCCCCCATCCGGTAGAATAGCAGGCAGTCGGCGACCCCGGCCTTCAGGCCGAGATACTGCGCCATCATCGGAGAAGCGTCGGACATGCGGAAAGGGTTGTAGCGGGTGGGGGAAGGGGCGTCATGTGGGGTGATGGTCGACCTTACTGCTCCCCTTCCTTACTGCTCCCCCTCTCCTCTTGGGGAGGGGGCTGGGGGGAGGGTGCTTAGCTCGACGTGGTCGGGTCTGTAACAGCAACCCTCCCCCAACCCCCTCCCCAAGAGGAGAGGGGGCTAGAAAGGGAGAGGGGCTTTTGCCTTGCTCCACCCCCTCACACCCCCCTAGAACACGTTCTTCGGGGAGCCCCACGCATGACCGACGACACCAGCGCGCTGCAGTTCTCCGACCGCGAGGCGCTGCTGTTCCATTCGAGCGGCCGCCCCGGCAAGATCGAGATCGTCGCGTCGAAGCCGATGGCGACGCAGCGCGACCTGAGCCTCGCGTACTCACCCGGTGTCGCGGTGCCGGTGCTGGCGATCGCCGCCGACCCAGACGCGGCGTACGACTATACGATCAAGGGCAACCTCGTCGCGGTGATCTCGAACGGCACCGCGATTCTCGGGCTCGGCAATTTGGGCGCGCTGGCGTCGAAGCCGGTGATGGAGGGCAAGGCGGTGCTGTTCAAGCGCTTCGCCGACATCGATTCGATCGACCTTGAGCTGAAGACCGAGGACGTCGACCGGCTGATCGATGCCATCGAGCTGATGGAGCCGAGCTTCGGCGGCATCAACCTCGAGGACATCAAGGCTCCCGAATGCTTCATCGTCGAGCAGACGCTGAATGAGCGCATGAACATTCCGGTGTTCCACGACGACCAGCACGGCACCGCGATCATTGCCGCCGCCGGGCTGATCAACGCGCTGTTCCTGACCGGGCGCAACATCCGCGACGTCCGCATGGTGGTCAACGGCGCCGGTGCCGCGGCGATCGCCTGCACCGAGCTGATGAAGGCGATGGGCGTGCCCGGCGACCAGGTCGTCATGTGCGACACCAAAGGCGTCATCTACCAGGGCCGCACGTCGGGCATGAACCAGTGGAAGTCGGCGCACGCGACGATAACCGACGCGCGCACGCTCGAGGAGGCGATGCGCGGCGCGGACGTGTTCCTCGGGCTCAGCCAGAAGGGCGCGGTGACGCGCGCCATGGTCGCGAGCATGGCGGCCAAGCCCATCATCTTCGCGATGGCCAACCCCGACCCCGAGATCACGCCGGAGGAAGTGCTGGCGGTACGCTCCGACGCGATCATTGCCACGGGCCGCTCGGATTACCCCAACCAGGTCAACAATGTGCTGTGCTTCCCGTATCTGTTTCGCGGCGCGCTCGATGTGCGAGCCACGTCGATCAACGAGGAGATGAAGCTTGCCGCCGCGCAGGCGCTCGCCGACCTCGCGCGCCAGCAGGTTCCCGACGAGGTCGCCGCGGCCTACGGCGGCAAGGCGCGCAATTTCGGGCCCGAGTATATCATCCCGGCGCCGTTCGACCCGCGGCTGATCGAGGCCATACCGGTGGCGGTCGCCAAGGCGGCGATGGCGAGCGGCATCGCCAAGAAGCCGTTCTTCGATGAGGGCGCCTATCGCCTGCAGCTGCGCAGCCGGTTGAACCCGACCAACGCCGTTCTGGCAGGCAGCTTCGAGGCGGCGCGCGCCCGGCCGCGCCGGATGGTGTTCGCCGAGGGCGAGCAGGAGGTCGTGCTGCGCGCCGCGGTGTCGTACCGGTCGAGCGGCTACGGCGAGCCGATCCTGATCGGCCGCGACGAGCCGGTGCGCGACGGGCTGGCGCGCATTGGGGCGGACCCCGACGCGTACGAGATCCACAACAGCGCCAACTCGGCGCTGGTGCCGCGCATGGTCGAGATGCTCTACGCCCGCCTGCAGCGGCGCGGCGTACTGCTCCGCGATGCGCAGCGGCTGGTCAACCACGAGCGCAACGTCTTCGGCGCGATGCTGCTTGAGCTGGGCGAGGCCGACGGCATGGTCACCGGGGTGACGCGCAATTTCGCCGAAACCTACCGCCAGCTCCGCTATGCGCTCGATCCCGCCGCCGGCCACACGTCGTTCGGCATTCACATGTACGTCGGCCGCAGCGACACGATCTTCATCGCCGACACCACCGTCCACGAGCGCCCGACGGCGGTGCAGCTCGCCGATATCGCCGAGCAGACGGCGGGCGTCGCGCGCCGCCTCGGTATCGAGCCGCGCGTCGGGTTCCTCAGCTATTCGAACTTCGGCAACCCGGCGGGCGAGTTTCTCGGGCCGACGCGCGCCGCGATCCAGCTGCTCGACGAGCGCCGCGCCGGGTTCGAATATGAGGGCGAGATGTCGGCCGACGTCGCCCTCAATCCGCGCATGGCGAGCCGTTACCCGTTCTCGCGCCTGTCGGGACCGGCGAACATCCTGATCATGCCGGGGCTGCAATCGGCGAATATTTCCGCCAAGCTGCTGAAGGAGCTGGGCGGCGGCAAGATGATCGGGCCGCTGCTGGTCGGCATGTCGAGACCGGTGCAGATCGCGCCGATGACGAGCAGTGCGAGCGACCTGGTGACGATGGCGGTGCTGGCGGCGTCGGGAGTGGTGCTGTGAGCGGAGGCGGCTGATGCGTCCGCCGGTCTTGCTTATCCACGGCATGTGGGCGACGCCCGCCACCTTCGCGCCTCTGCGTCAGCACCTCGAAGCCGCCGGGCATGTCACTTACGCGCCCGCGCTGCCGTTCCACGAGCGCAGCCCCGACGCGCCGCCGCCGCCCGAGCTCGGGCGGCTGAGCGTCGCCGGCTACGTCGACTACCTCGTCGGCGAGGTCGCAAAACTGCCCGAAGTCCCGGTCATCGCCGGACACTCGATGGGCGGCTTCCTCGCGCAGGCGGTCGCCGCGCGCGTTCGGCCGCCCGGCCTGATGCTGTTTGCGCCCGCCGCAACGGCGTCGACCAACGTCGCGTCGCTCGACCCGCTGCGGACGCTCGCGCGCGTCACGACGCGCGGTAACTGGTGGAAATCACCAACCAGGATCGATGCCGACCACGCACGCTGGGGCATCTACAACGAGGTGCCGCCCGCCGTCGCCGATGCCGAGATCGCTGCCTTGGTCTGGGACTCGGGACGCGTGCTGTTCGAAATGGCGCTGCCATGGCTGGCGCGCACCGGTTCGACTCAGGTCGACTACGCCCGGCTGAAGTGCCCCGCGCTCGTCATCGTCGGCGACCGCGACCGCATCACCCCCGCTGGCATCGCGCGCGCCACGGCGCGGCAGCTCGGCGGTCCGGTCGACTATCATGAGCTGCCCGGCGTCGGGCATTGGCTGTGGTGGGGCAGCACCGGCGAACGCGTCGCCGTGCTCGCCGAGCACTGGCTGGCGGCGCTGCCACACCTGCAGTGACGTTGGTCACAGC
>CAXTTR010000279.1:0-4389 GCA_964247215.1 uncultured Sphingomonadaceae bacterium | reverse complement strand
TCGTCCAGCATTCAACGCAGTTTCTTGCCGACGCCGATCTCCGCGCGCTGGCGGCCTATCTGAAAACCGTCGCTCCCATCCACGATTCCCGCGATGCCCGGGCTCCGTTTACCTGGACACCGCCGCGCGCCGTCTCCTTCGACAGCTACGAACATGTAATTCCAGCCGGGGCAGCGGGATTGACCGATCACCAATCGGTCGATGGCGCGGTATTGTACAACGGTGCATGCGCGGCCTGCCACGGCGTCAATGGGCGCGGTTTCCGGGATGATCGCTACTTTCCCACACTGGTTGGGAGCACGACAGCCCGGCGGTGTTCGTCCCAACAATCTGGTGATGACGGTCATCAACGGTGTCGCGCGCACGGGATCGACCGGCAGGGTCCAGATGCCCGCGTTTGCCGACCTGACCGACGCACAAGTGGCCGCGGTCGCGAACTACATCACTGGCCATTTCGGCAACCCAGCAACCGTTGTTACTGCTGGCCAAGTCACTGAAATGCGCGCCGGCGGGCCACGACCGCTGATCGTCCGTGCGCTGCCGGTGCTGTACGGGCTCGCAGCGCTGGTGGTCGCGGGCCTGGCATTCATCATCGTACGTCGCCGGCGGCCTGCCTGACGCCGGGCAGCCGTAATACCGTGCTGGACGACCGCGCCTGCATCGGCGGCAACCATTGATCAGAAAACGATATTACTCTTTGTCTCGACGATGACGATACGGCGGTTGGTGCTGTCGCCGCTCGGATTGATGACATACTGAACGTTCGGGCGCACGACCAACCAGTCCGTCGCGTGAATGCCATAGTCGATTTCAGCAACATACTCCGCCGTCGGTCGCTTGTTGTTGGGGATTAGCGCCAGCCCTTCGCTCGAGCGCCGGTTGACGTTGGTGCGGGCAGCGGCGAAGCCGAAATCATCGTGCGACCGGATCGAGAAAAGTCCGGTATAGAGCAGGCCCGCGGTCACCTGGTTGTTGATCGCACTCGTCTGCCGATCGGCCTGGACGAGGTTGAGGAAGACGACCAGTCCATGCGTGGCGGGCTGGTCAGGCGCCGTCGCGTCGGCGGTACCCGTCAGTTGCTGCTGGAACTGCGCGTAAATTCCGTACCGTCCGTCATGGCGTAACGGAGCCAGACCGGTTACCACGCGGCGGTTGCCATTTAGATCGAGCGACAGGTCGTCGGCTCGCGACGTATTGTACCAGCCGCCGATCCGGTAATAGCCCGGCATCTTCGCCGGGCCGACGGACGGCGTGTAACCGATCTCCACCGGAGCGATGATACCAGTTGCGCCGGCGAAGTGCCCGATGACAAAGGTCTTGTCGAGATTGCGCGGGTTGACTTCGTAGGCCCCGGCCATCGCGTAAAATGGCCCATGCTTGACCCGCGCCCGAAGCGCCCACTGGCTGATCGGCCAGGAATACCAGTAGTCGCCGACGATATTGCCCGGCGGCGCACCACAGAATGTCAAATTCATAAACTGGCAGGAGAAGGTGGCGAAATCCTCGCCCTGCGTCAGGCGACCGAGTTTTACATCGAAATTGCCGCCGGCCAGGATCTGCTGATACCAGAACTGGGTCAGCCGCCACGTCTGGCCGCGGCCATAAACCTCCTGCACCAGTTCGAGCACATGGAGATTAGCGTCGGCTCCCAAATCCTTGCCGCGCCGGAATGTCACTGTCGCCTGCAAAGTCCCGCCTGGGATGCCGACGACCTTAGCCGCGTCGAGAGTTGCGCCGAAAACGAACTGACCTGTTTCTCGTACAAGCTGGCGGTCACCGCCCGCCGGATTCCAAGCTGCTTCCGAACCGTAGCTCGCGGTGAGATCGACGCCGCGGTCGCGAAGCCCGGATCGCAGTCCGCCCCACTCGCCAGTGAGCGTAGCAGCGGCTTTCGGCTTGCTTGTGCGCGAGTCTCCGGCGACCGGGAGCGCATCCGTTTGCATTGCCACCTCCGGTACCGTCGACATCGCGCCGACAAGAACGAACGGAAAGATCATCGCATCCATTCAGCTGCCTTCGCCGTTGAGTCATCGCCTTGGCAATGTAAGCGGCCTGCAAATATCGAAAGATGATTAGGATCAAGAGCCAGACTATTTAAGGACTCGACTTAGAACGCCTATTTCAGCTCGCATCAACAGGAGCTGTGTATTATTGAGTTGTCGAAGTTGATAGCAGCCATCTGAAGTCAGGTATGAGAATATTGGAAGTAGACTTCGGAAATGACAGCGACGTTTGGCTGACCGGCCGGATTGAACCGAAACTTATAGATTTCGGTTCAATATTTTACGTGAGCAAATCAGGCTGTAAGCGCTCACGCTAAATGGCGACGTTTCGATGACGCTATTTGTCGGTCGCCCGCCAAGTCTCTCGCCTGCCGGAAACGGCGGCACCATCAGCTTTCATTGGCCACCCTGCGCGTATGCTGAGCTCTAGGCGGCGAGGCGTGCGCCGTTCATCCGCAAGGTGACGGTCAACCCGGCTTCGGACCAGTCCTGGGTAATCGAACCACCAAGTTGGCCGGTGATGCTCCGCTGTACGAGCTTGCTGCCGTAGCCTCCCGACGAAACCGGTTGCTCGACCTTGGGACCGCCGCGCTCCGTCCAGAGTATCACGATATCATCCCCGTCCCCGCTGCTGGAGATGTCGAGGGACCCGCCGACAACCGACAATGCGCCGTACTTCAGAGAATTGGTCGCCAGTTCGTGGACGATGAGCGCCAGCGTCGTCGCCGCCTTCTCTCCGACGCCCATCCGTTGAACAGCAACCCGAATACGGCCACCAAACGGCTTGGTTTCGTCGTAAGGTGCCAGCAGGACAGCAAGGAGGTCCCCAAGCAGCGCTGCCTTGCCTTCTTGCCCGGGAAGCGGCCGGACCAGGTCGTGAGCACGACCGAGTGCCGTCAGCCGCTGGGTTAACTCCCGCGCCATATCCGCTTGGGTCGCCGTCGAGCGCGAGGTGATCTCGGTTAGGCCCGAGGCGATGGCAAGCAGGTTCTTGACGCGGTGGCTCATCTCACCGGCAAGAAGCTCGTGGCTCTCTTCCGCCTGTTTGCGGTCGCTGACGTCGAGAAAGATGCCGAACACACTGTGGCCGAAGCCTCCCTCAGCGAGGCCGGCACCTTCGCCGCGCGCCGATATCCAACGAACCTCGTCAGCAATCATGATGCGGAAATCGATCTCGTACGAGCCGATGGTGCCCTGTGTCGCTACGAATGCGCCCCGGACACGGTCGCGATCGGCCGGATGGATACGGGCCGACAACATTTCGAAAGTGACGAATCCGGCGAAGGGTATGCCCCAGAGCTCAAAGGCGCCCTCGTCCATCTTGAAGATGTCGTCGTCGACGTTCCAGCACCACAGCGCCACGCCGGCCGCCTTGATGGCACGCTGCAACTCGTCGGGCTGCCAGCCATGGGGTTTGGGAGACGGCGCGTTCATTGGATTAGCCTTGTTCATCAGCCGATCGAAGCCACAGGCCTGATGCCGCAGGTTCGATGTGGCGGCTTGGGATCAGCATGTCCACCGCTGACATGGCCAGCTCAGCAACGACGAACCAACATGACGCTGCCATCGATGAACCCCGACCGGTCAGCGACCGTTGACGGTGCAGATTGATCGGGAAGGCACCCTGGTTTATCCATTGTTGGACCGCCCACCATACGGCCGAACGGTTGACCATCAGGCGAAGCCGAGACCGGCTTGCCGCGCTGCAGTGCGGATCAAGCGCGAGGTTTGGACCGCTGCCTGGCGATGCCTTCCCTGCGTTCGGTTGTGACATGACCACGTCCGCCTCCGCCTCGAACCGAGGCGGTTATCGGCACCGAGATGGAGCTACGACCCATGAACTCTATTGACGTTCACGCCCACTACATCCCCCAAACCTACCTCGATGCGCTGAAGCGCAAGGGCATCGGCGAGAAGCAGATCGGTTTCCCCATGGAACCCTGGGACGTCGAGAAGAGACTCGAGTTGATGGACCGCCACCAGATCCAGGCACAGGCGATCAGTCTGTCTTCACCGGGCCTGCGGTACTTCTCCGGCGAGGAAGCCGTCGAGCTCTGCCGCACGTTGAATGACGAGCTTGCCACACTCGTTCAACGCCAGCCGAAGAGGTTCGGATCGTTCATGGCGCTGCCGTTGCCGGATGTCGACGCGACGCTCGCTGAAATCGAGCGCTGCCATGCCGACCTGGATGCGGACGGGTTCTGCGCCATGACCAACTACGGCGGCGTCTTTATCGGCGATCCGCAGTTCGCGCCTGTGCAGGCGGCGCTGGGCCGCCACCGCGCCGTGCTGTTCCTGCATCCCACCGAGAACGTCGGCAACGACGTGCTCACCCAAGGCTATCCCGCTCCTGCGTTCGAATACCCGGCCGAGAGCACGCGTGCCG
>CAXTTR010000278.1:0-4402 GCA_964247215.1 uncultured Sphingomonadaceae bacterium | reverse complement strand
AACGGCGCGGTCATGCTGCAGGATGTAGCGCGACGTTACGGTGTTGCACAGATGTTCTTGGCGTACCCGGTGGTTTCCGCGCCGCGCCGTGTCAGCCTACCACCTGATCCACCGCACCAGCACCAGCCGCGCCAGCACGGCGCAGCCGAGCACCGCGCCGCCGTACCAGACGACGACATACAGCGGGTCCTCGTGCCAGCAGCTCCACGCGAACGCGAACGCCCCCCAGCCGGCGCTGCCGAACCCCGCCGCCCATGCCACCAGCCGCGGCCGCGTCGGGGCGGCACGCCGCGCCAGCCCCGTCAGCAGCAGCGCCATCGGCAGCGCATACGCCAGCGTCAGCCCGCAACAGACGATGCCCTCGCGCCATTGCAGCCGCGCCGCCAGTCCCTCGGGCATCGCCATCGACGTCGCGCACAGCACCGCGACCGCCGCCGCCGCCGTCGCCGCCAGCCCCCACCACCAGCGCCGCGGCGCGCCTGCCGGATCGAGCGCCAGTACCGCGGCGACACTGCCGGTCAGCGCCAGCGCGACGCAGCTCGCCATCTTCCACCAGAACATCGCGCCGTGCATCGCGGTCAGCAGGTCGGGCCGCGGCCGCGTCATCATCGTCACCATGAACAGCTCGGCCAGCGCCAGCCCGAGCACCAGCGCGCCGTCGCGCCACGCCCGGCGCGGCCGCACCGGCGCGAGCCCGGCAACGAGGCTGTCGACCAGCGCCGCGCTCGTCCGCTCAGTCATCGTCGTCACTGTCATACCCTTCGACCTGCCTTGCGAGCTTGCCCAAGCCGCGGTGAATGTTGACCTTGACCAGCGCCTCGCCCTGCCCGGTTGCCGCCGCCGCCTCCGCGATGCTGAAACCCTGCAGCTTGACCAGCCGGATGACGTCGGCCTGCGCGGGCTTCAGCGTCGCCAGCAGCCCGCCGAGCACGGTCGCGCTGACCACCGCATCGCCGCTATCGCACGTCACCAGCGCCGCCGGCACGGCGTCGCCGACGGGCAGCATCTCGGTGCGCTGCGCGGTCATCGCGCGCAGCCGGTCGATCCACTTGTAACGCGCGATCGCCGCCAGCCACGGCCCGAACGGCCGCGCGCTGTCGTAAGTGTGGCGCTTGCCGTGGATCGCCACCAGCGCATCCTGCACCGCGTCGTCGACCGCATCGACCGGCAGCCGCGTCCGGTAATAACGCCGCAGCCAGCCCCGCACTTCGTCGAGCAGACGGCGGTAAGCGACAGCGTCACCGGCCTGCGCCGCGACCATCAGCGGACCCCAGGCATCGCTCACCGGGCGGCAGACAGCGTCAGCCGCGCACCGCGGCAAGGATCGCCCCGCCCTGCGGCGCCTGCACCAGCACCGCCGTCGCCAGCCCCGCCGGAGCCGCGGGCAGCGTCAGCGTGGCCGCGCTGCCGTCCCAGCGCCCAAGCCGCACCAGCTGGCGTACGACGTTGCGGTGGCCGAGCGTGCGGCCGCCGTTCTCGCCCGCCCGGATCGCGACCTGGATCGTCCGCGGATCATAGCGCACCAGCCAGATGTCGGCCCCGCTCGCCGGAGCCGCACCCGCGCCGACGGCGACCGACCCCGGCGCGAGCGTCAGCGCCGGCGCGTGCGGCCGCGCCGCCTGTGCCACCAGCGCATCGATCTCGCTCGCCTGCGCGCCGACGACATCGTGACGGCCGTCGACGATCACCTGCGGCGTCCACACCTGCGTGTGGTTGAGCCCCTTGGCGTAATCCCACTGCCGCTGCGTATACGCCGGGCTGGCGAAGCTGTCCTTCCACCCAAGCTGATCCCAGTATGTCACCGCAAACGTCAGCGCGAGCACGTCGGGCCGGTCGGCGATCGCCGCGATATTCTTCAGCGCCGGCGGACACGACGAGCAGCCCTGGCTCTGGTAAAGCTCGACCACGGTCGGATGCGCCGCATCGGCGAGCACCGGCGCCGCGAACAGCGCGGTCATGCCCGCAAGCGCCAAGCCAATATGATTCGAAGTCATCACAGCATCCTTATCACTACCGCCTGTTAGTTCGACAGCACCCAGCCGAAGTTACAATCCTTGCTGCCGTGCACCTGCGACGCCTGCCCGACTATCGATCTCGCACGGCATGATCCCAGCTCCGGACCGCAGCGTGACACGTCATGTGACCGATTGCTGCCACGCGGTGCCTCTCCGTTCCGCATTGGTCGATCGATAGCTAGACGCGCACCCGCAATTCTCCTACGGAAACCGGCGTCGGGGAGTGGCGCAGCCTGGTAGCGCATCTGGTTTGGGACCAGAGGGTCGCAGGTTCGAATCCTGTCTCCCCGACCAAGTTATCCTAAGCTGCTGTTTTCGTTAGCTTCACCCTCATGGGTGCGGACGATCGTGCACTTTGCTGTGCCAATCACCGCGCCGGGAAAGCTTGTCGATGGCAACCCAGCAGCATCTCTACCGGCGCGGACCGGTCTACTGGTGGCGGCGCGTTCTCGATTTGTCCCGGCAGCGCGATGTGATATGCGAATATCGCTGCGCACGTCGGTGAAAGCCGAAGCGCGGCAGCGTGCCGGATATCTTACGGCAGTGGCGGGAAACAACGCGATGAAGACAACGTCCCAGCCCGGCGACAAGCCGTTGGCACCCGACCGGCGGCCCACTGCTACCCAGCTCAAAAAGGTCTACAGGGACGGGCTCGATAGTGCACTCGCGGATTTCATCTTCCTGCAGCAGGAGCTACCTGCGCACCCGGTAATCAATCGTCAGATCAACGAGGCTTCGGCTGACTATTATCAGTGGCTGATCGACACCGACGACGACAAGGCCGCCGAGATGAGCGCCGAATACGTTGTTCGCCTTACGGCTCGAGAGTTCGATGAGCACCGGATCGAGCGACTGCGGATGATCGTCGCCGCTCGCGCTCAAGCTCCCTGTGCAATCAGTCCTAACAGGATTAAGCAAATCGTCGGTGACTGCCGGTTGCCCTATGACCGCATCAACCACGACATCATCAAGCGGGCGTTGTGGCCCGCGTTCCGCGACGCCTCGCGCGACGGCGAAGCGTATCGTCAGTTCCGCGCTGGAACTGGTCCGGCACCATCGTCCGCTTCGGATGAGGCACCAATCGCACCGGCGACAACGGCCCCGATTGAGCCAGTCACGGCCGTTCCGGCGGAGCCTGGCGTGAGCATCGAAGACGCGATGGAGGCCTGCATAACGGCCGCGCGCCCGACCGATGGTAAGCCTTGGGCAAGCGAAGTTCAGGTCCGCATCGCTATCCGGCTGCTCGTCCACGTCGCCGGTGCGGATGTTGCGATTGGCACGCTGAGTCAACGCCATCTTGGTGAACTGGCGACTCTGATGAAGCAGCTGCCGAACCGCTGGGGCCGGACGCGCGAGGAACTCGCCGACGGGCTTTCCGCAAGCCTGGCGCGAGCCAAAACTTTGCCGGCGCAAGAAGTCGGCGTCGCGAGTAAGACGCAACAGAAACATTTTACATGGGTGCGGAAAGTCGTCGAATATGCCGTTCGGCATGGCTACGGCCCGGCCACCCCCTTGCGGTATGCCGACTTCCGCAAGGACAACCGCGAGCCGGCCGTGCGCAGCCGCAATCTTCGCGACAAGTGGACGAAGGCCGAAATAACGCGGCTGCTCGAAGCTCCAATCTTCGCAGGTTGTGTCGGCTTGCGCGACACCTAACGGCTGATAGCAGGACCAAATGTCTATCATGACGGCTGGTATTTCGTGCCGCTCCTGTTCATCCATATGGGCGGGCGAAGCGCTGAGTTCGTTGGCATGCCGATGGAGCACGTCAACGAGAACGACGTGATCCCACACCTTCGGATCGTCGCGCATGCCGACCGGCGGATCAAGAACGTCCAGTCCGAACGCAGCCTGCCAATCCACCCCGAACTGATCCGGCTGGGTTTCCTCGACTACATCGCGGACGCGAGACGAGCCGGCCAGTTGATGCTTTTTCCCGAGTTTAGATCCCCGAACAGCAAAAGTTTTGCGTCAATGTTCTACAAGAAGGTGATGAAGAACTGGCGCGACTGGGCGTTTGCAGATGGCAGCACTGGCAGGCGTATGGTTGGCGGCGCAGTAAAGGACAAGGACGTCCATAGCTTTCGCGGTCGTGCCGTCAGCGAGATGCAGGCAAGGTGCCCGACAGCGTAATCTCGGACATTCTTGGCCACGAGCAGCAGACAACTGCAGGCGAAAGCTATGTCGTTGGATCAACCCTCGACGTCATGCTGGAGGCTATGTCGCATACGACGCATCTAACATCAGCGCTGATCGCTCATCCGCTTAATCCCAGGCCGCTTGCCTACCGCGATTTTGGAGCGACTGCCGGGCATGGGGGCAGACCGAAAAAGTTGTGAGCTGGCGGTTTACCCTTAAAGTTGGCACACAGTGATGCTAACCTACCT
>CAXTTR010000277.1:0-4405 GCA_964247215.1 uncultured Sphingomonadaceae bacterium | reverse complement strand
GTGCAGCTCCGCGAGAAAGCGCGGCGCGGCCGGGAGGCCGAACCACGCCGCGAGCCGCTCGGGCATCTGCAGCTCACCATCGGCGCGCACCACCATCGCCTGCATCGGCGCGGACCCGAGCAGCGCCTCCAGCCGCTCGCCCGTCCGCCGCGCCGAACCCGCGTCGCGTCGCGCGCGCAGCCCGGTGAACACCAACGCCGCGCCGACAAGGATCAGCAACGCCGCGACCGCCCCCGCCAGCGCCGCCGCGCCCACGCTCAGCCCGATCACAGTCCCGACACCCGCCCCATGCCGACCCGTCTAGGCAGGTTTGCGCGCTTTGGGCACAAAAAAGGGGCCCGGCATAAACCGGGCCCCTCTCCACCCTCGTATCGTGGTCAAAACTTGCGCGCCACCGAGAAGCGGAAATAACGACCAAGCAGGCCGGAATAGTAGGTGGTGACCGCGGTCTGTCCACCCGCCGCCGGTGCCGGGAAGGGCGGGCTGCGGTCGAACACGTTGTCGACCACAAAGCGGATGTCGAACCGCTTGTCGATCGAATAACCGATCGAAGTGTTGAACAGGAAATAATCCCCGACACTCGGGTATTGGTAGTCGTTGGGAGTGCCGTCTGCGTTGATGACGCTCGGCCCTTGATACTGGGTCTGCCACAGAAAGGTGAACCCGCTGCGATTGGCGTAGTTCAGGTTCGCCGTGAACGAATTGCGAGGATTGCCGATCTCGCCGACGGAGTGGTTCACGTCGCCCGTGCCGACCTGCTGATACTGGTCGACGACGTGGTAGTAATTGACCGACAGGTTGATCGCGCCCGAGTTGTCGCCCAGACCAACCCGGCTGAGATCGAACGAATAAGCGCCCTCTACCGTGACCGCGCGCAGACGCTGCGTCGCCGCGTTGTAATAGCCTTCCTTGATGAAGGTTATCTGCCCGGTATTGTCGCGCGTGACCAGCGAACAAAAGGTGCTGGGATAGCTGGTTGCGTCGTAACACGCGTTGAGAATGTCGTTACCGCCCAGCGACACGATCGAGTCGCGCAGCGAGATGTCGATGTAATCGGCGGAGATCGTCAGGTTCTTGATATAGCGCGGGCGCACGACGGCGCCGAAGGTGTAGCTGTCCGCCTGCTCGTTGCGAAGGCTCGGGTTGCCCGCAATCGTGACGGGAATCGTGAAGTCCGAATAGTTGGAGTCGAACGGTTGTTTGATGCCCGCCGCCGCGCAGTTCTTAGCGCGGTTCGCGGGGTTGGGGCCCTGTCCGATATAGCGCGAATCGCACGGATCCGAGCCGCTGTCGAACGCGCTGGACGTCGGATTGAACGCTTCGGTGATGGCGGGCGACCGGATCGAATGGGTGAAGTTGCCCCGGAACGTGATGTCCTGGACCGGCGCGATCTGACCTCCATAGGTATAGGTCCAGTTCCCCCCGGAAAGCGAGTTGGAGACGTAACGGGCGGACGCTTCGAGCTCGAACTTGTTAAGGAAGCGGAGGCCGTTGCTGGGCGATACCAGTGGCACGTTCAGTTCGCCAAAGCCTTCGTCGGTGTGGAAGCTACCCGAAATGGGGTCGATCGGGATCGAGTTGCCGTAACCCTGGCGAGTGCCGTCGGTCAGGACCTGCCCATAGTAAAAGGCACCCGGATCGAACGAGGTCGCCTCGCGCCGGTGCTCATAGCCGACGGAGACCTGCACATCGCCGCCGGGAACGCGGAACAGACCCGCCTGCGCGTTGACGTTCGCGACCAGCTGCGTGTTCACCGATCGCGACCGCGCGATCGCCGTCACATAGTTGATCGCGGCCTGCTGCGTCGCGGTGTTGTGTTGGCCAAAGACGTCCAGCGGGCTGCAGGCCGAGCTGATCGTGCCGATCGGCGCATTGGTGTAGCCGGGCGCGCAGACGATCGCGCCCGCTGCGTTGGTCGTCGTGTTGAGCGCGTTCAGCAGGTTCTGAAACACCAGGCTGGGTGCCGTGCTGTTGTTGACCGAACGGCCATAATTGACCGAGGCTTCATAGTGCCAGTCCTTGCCGAGCACCTTGAAGTCGCCATCGACGCCGCCCACGAACCGGTAAAGGTCGAGCGTCGACGACGCGACGCCGCCCTGCAGGTCGGTGTTGGCGCGGCTCAGCTCGAACGTGGTCGCGCCGGGTGCGAGGTTGCTGGCGATGATCGCCCGATCCGCGGGATTGAGGAACGGGTTCGACAGGTTGATGACGAGGTTGCCGT
This sequence comes from uncultured Sphingomonadaceae bacterium, assembly GCA_964247215.1. Classification (GTDB taxonomy): domain Bacteria; phylum Pseudomonadota; class Alphaproteobacteria; order Sphingomonadales; family Sphingomonadaceae; genus Polymorphobacter_B. The sequence goes on along the minus strand of CAXTTR010000277.1, from coordinate 2,184 downwards.
TGACCGTCCCGGCATCACCGAACAGGCCGGTGCTGTAGTAAGGTTGCGACAAGAGGTTCGTCGCCGTGCTGTGCGAGTACCAAGCTTCACCGAAGAACCGCAGCGACGGGGTTATCTGGAAGCTCGCCAGCGCGGTGCCGAGATACCGCTCGGACGATGTCCGCAGATTGCCGAAATTATCGATGTCGAAGCCGTTGCCGCCCGCGCTCTGAATACTGCTGCCGGTGCGCGTACCGAAGTCCAGCGGGACCAGCCGGCCGTCGGCGTTGAAGGTGAGATATTGCCCCGCGGCGTTCCGGATGCCGCCGCTTGCGTTCGGAATGTAGCCGCCCGGCTTCAGCGGAAGCCCGTATTCCGTGCCGAAGGTATAGCGGTGCGCGTAATAGAGTTGCTGCTTGTAGGGCGCGTTCGGATCGGCGGCAGTGGCGAAGAACGGTCCCTGCCCCGACGTCAGGAACCGGTCCGCGGTGGTGAGGCCATCCGTCTGGCTATATTCGCCGGAGAGGATGATGCTGCCACGGTCGCCCGCGAAGGTTTTGCCCGCGATCGCGCTGATGCGGTGATCGGGCTGATCGCCGCGCTGCGAAACGCCATTGGTCGCTTCGATGCGGAAACCATCGAAATTGCGCTTGAGGATAATGTTCACCGTGCCCGCGATCGCGTCCGAGCCGTAGATCGGTGCGCCGCCGATCGCGATCGTCTCGACCCGGTCGACCAGCGGCTCGGGAATGGCGTTGAGGTCGACCTGGCTGCCCGGATTTGTCGGCCCGAAGATCGACGCGGTGTTGGACGAGACGAAGCGTCGCCCGTTGACCAGCGTCAACGTGCGCTGCGAACCGAGCCCGAAGAAGTCAAGGAAGTTCTGCCCCGCGCCGAAGCCGGACTGCCCGCCGACCGGGCTGTTGCCTGGCACGCCGAATTGCGGGAGTTCCGACAACGCATCGGCCAGATTGGTATAGCCGAGGTTCTCGATCTGCTGCGAACCGAGCACCACCGCGGGCTGCACCGTGTCAAACCCAGCGCGTTTGATGCGTGAACCAGTAACGACCACGTCCCCGGATCGCTCGGGCGACCCCGCGAGCTGTCCGGAAGCGGCTTCAGCCGACGGATCGGCGGGGGCCGCCGCGGGCTGCGCGTGCTGCTCTCCGGCCTGGTCCTAGACCGGCGGCGCGCCAGTCGGCGATCCGGTGGTCTGCGCGCCCGCGGCGGTGGCGAAGAGCGCGGTCGCGAGAACGGCGGCGGCGGTGCCTGCGCAAAGGCGGGCGGTGGCGGTGAACATGGAAAAGCCCCAAGTCAAACGGTGTAAACCGCTAACCAAGGGACCTTATCGCGACCGGCTCCGCAAGCCGGTCCCTAACATATTACAGCTATGTGGCAGATCGGCAACAAACGTGACGATCGGCAGCGGCAGGAAAGACCGGCGCGCGGCGATGACACCGCGCGCCGCTGTCTCCTTTTAATACCGATAGTGATCCGGCTTGAACGGCCCTTCGACCGGCACGCCGATATACGCCGCCTGCTTGGGCGTCAGCGTCGACAGCTTTACGCCCAACTTCTCGAGGTGGAGCGCCGCGACCTTTTCGTCGAGGTGCTTGGGCAGGACATAGACCTGGTTCTGGTAGTCCTCACCCTTGGTGAACAGCTCGATCTGCGCCAGCACCTGGTTGGTGAAGCTCGACGACATCACGAAGCTGGGGTGCCCGGTCGCGCAGCCGAGGTTCACCAGCCGTCCCTTGGCCAGCACGATGATCTTCTTGCCGTCGGGGAACTCGACCAGGTCGGTGCCGGGCTTCACCTCGGTCCACTTATAGTTGGACAGCGCGCTGATCTGGATTTCGCTGTCGAAATGGCCGATGTTGGAGACGATCGCCATCGGCTTCATCGCCGCCATATGCTCGGCGGTGATGACGTCGGCATTGCCGGTCGCGGTGCAGAAAATGTCGGCGCGGGTGACCGCCTCGTCCATCGTCACGACCTCATAGCCCTCCATCGCCGCCTGTAGCGCGCAGATCGGGTCGATCTCGGTGACCAGCACGCGCGCGCCGCCATTGCGGAGCGACGCCGCCGAGCCCTTGCCGACGTCGCCGAACCCGGCGACGCAGGCGACCTTGCCCGCGAGCATCACGTCGGTCGCGCGGCGGATCGCGTCAACCAGCGACTCCTTGCAGCCGTAGAGATTGTCGA
>CAXTTR010000276.1:1942-4413 GCA_964247215.1 uncultured Sphingomonadaceae bacterium | reverse complement strand
GCGGCAGGGGGTGTCGTCCTCGGCGAGGCTTGACCGGGAGTGCGGCTGGGGTTTGTCGCGCTCGACGATGCCGATGCGGCCGCCGGGATCGCAGCGGACCTGCGCGCGCGCGGCCTGCTGGTCAATGTCGTCGACCGGCCGGCGCTGTGCGACTTCACCGTACCCGCAATCGTCGACCGCGATCCGGTGCTGGTCGCGATCGGCACCGGCGGCGCGTCGGCGAGCCTGGCGAAGGCCTTGCGCGAGCGGCTCGAGGCGTGGCTGCCGGCGGGGCTGGGCGGCTTGGCAAGCGCGATCTTCGCGGCACGCTCGACGATTGCGACGGTCGCGCCGACGGTGCCCGACCGGCGGCGGCTGTGGGATCAGGCGCTGGCGGCGGGGGGTCCGCTCGATGTGCTGGCCGAGCATGCCGATCCGGTCGCGGCGGTCGCGGCGCTGACGGGTTCCGCTGAAACGCCGGTGCCGCTTCCGGCGGTGGCGGACCGGCTCGATACGATCGTGCTGACGTCGCCCGATCCCGACGATCTGACGCTGCGGCAGCTGCGGACGATGGCGCAGGCCGACACGGTGTTCCATGCAGCCGGCGTGCCCGCGACGCTGCTCGACCGGGCCCGGCGCGATGCGGTGCGGGTGTGCGGAAACCCGCCGCAGGTGCTGCCGACGGGGCGTTCGGTGTGGCTGCACGCGAATCTGAACGACTTTGCAAGCTATTCAGATCGCGTCTGAATTAGCCTTCGGGCCTGTCGCTTTTGCGTCGCTTTCCAATTTTCCCGCGCCGTCGCCTACGCCTCAAGCTCGCTATCCCAGTACAGGTAATCCCGCCACGTCGCGTGGAGATAATGGGGCGGGAACGCCCGGCCGTTCTCCTGGAGCTGATGGGTGTTCGGCTGGAACGGCCGGTGGTTCAGGTTCATGTGCGCCTCCGCCGGCGTCCGCCCGCCCTTGCGGAGATTGCAGGGGGCACACGCGGTGGTGACGTTCTCCCACGTCGTCCGCCCGCCGTAAGCCCGCGGCACGACGTGATCGAACGTCAGGTCGTGCCCGGCGTTGCAATACTGGCAGGCGAACTTGTCGCGCAGGAACAGGTTGAACCGGGTGAACGCCGGGTGCGTCGCGGGCTTCACATACTGGCGCAGCGCGATCACCGACGGCAGTTTCATCGAGAAGCTGGGCGAGCGGATTTCGCGGTCATACTCGGCGACGATGTTGACGCGCTCGAGGAACGCCGCCTTGATCGCGGTCTGCCACGACCACAGGCTCAGCGGGTAATAAGACAGCGGGGTATAGTCCGCGTTCAACACCAGCGCGGGGCAGCTTTCGGGCGGCGACAGCACGTCGGGATGATACACTTGGGTCACCACTCCTGGTTGCCGGAGCGGCCGTTTGTCGTTGCAGCCTCGTCGCACTCAAGGCCGCATCGCCTGCGGCCGCCGTTCGTCTTCGATTGCGTCTACTATGGTTCGTATGTCATTGTCGTGACGCCACCCGATATAGCTGTGCGTCAGGGTGCGCGCAATTGGCACTGTAATAGCTGCGACGAGCGGTTTAATGACGTCTGTTATGCATACGTTCCTCATCGTCCTGCTGGCCCTCGCGGCGCTGGCGACCGTATTCGCGCTGATCCGCGGACTCGTCACCATGGCCCGCGGTAACGACGTCGGCGGAGTGCAGTCGAACCGCTGGATGGTCTACCGCGTGGTGTTTCAGGCGCTGGCAGTCGTCGTCGTGATGATCCTGTTCCTGGTGACGCGGAACAGCTGAGCGCCGTGGTCAAGCTCAACCGCATCTACACCCGCACCGGCGACGACGGCAGCACTGGCCTGGCGGACGGCAGCCGGCGGCCGAAGCACGCACTGCGGATTGCCGCTTACGGCACCGCCGACGAGGCGAACTCGGTGATCGGCATTGCCCGGCTGCACGCCGGCGCGGACACCGATGCCATGCTGGCGCGCATCCAGAACGACCTGTTCGACGTCGGGGCCGACCTCGCCACTCCGGGCCTGGCGGCGACCGACCTGCGCGCGGCGCAGGCGCAGGTCGACCGGCTCGAAGCCGAGATCGACGCGATGAACGCACTGCTGCCGCCGCTGAACTCGTTCGTACTGCCCGGCGGTGCGCCCGCGGCCGCCCACCTGCACCTGGCGCGCACGGTAGTCCGCCGCGCCGAGCGGCTGGCCGTCGAGGCGGGTGAGCAGGAGCCGATCAACCCGGTGGCAATCGCCTATCTCAACCGGCTGTCGGATCATTTGTTCGTGCTGGCGCGGCATGTTAACGGCAGCGCCGGGGATGTGTTATGGGTGCCCGGCGCTAACCGCTAAGGACCTTGCCGTGATCCGGGAGGCACCATGATGGCCACTGCCGCTCGCCTCGATATACCACCGCCCGGGTTGCGCGAGCGTTTCTTCGCCACCCGCGCCCGCACCGAGGCGCTTGCCGCGCCGCTGTCCGATGCCGATGCAACGGTGCAGTCG
>CAXTTR010000276.1:0-1932 GCA_964247215.1 uncultured Sphingomonadaceae bacterium | reverse complement strand
GTGGCATCTGGCGCACACCAGCTGGTTCCTCGAAACCTTCGTGCTCAGCGCCCTCCCCGGCTACCGCATCTTCGACGAGCGTTACAGCTACCTGTTCAACAGCTACTACGAGGCCGTTGGAGCTCGCCACCCGCGGGCGCAGCGCGGCCTGCTAACCCGCCCGGCGCTGCGCGAAATCCTGACCTGGCGCGCGCATGTCGACGCCGCGCTCGACCAGCATTGGCACCGGCTCGACGCCGCTGCACTGGCGCTGATCGAGCTCGGCAATGCACATGAGGAGCAGCATCAGGAGCTGCTGCTGACCGACATTCTCCACCTGTTCGCACAGAACCCGCTCGCCCCGGCGGTGTACGGCGCAGCCCTGATTGCGGCCGCTTCGCCCGTTCCAGGCTGGACGCATCACGACGGGAGCATCCAGCGGGTCGGCCACGCTGGCGAGGGCTTTGCCTTCGACTGCGAGGGCCCCGCGCATGACGTGCTGCTCCGCCCTTATGCTCTGGCTCGCGGCACGGTGACCAACGCCGACTGGGCAGCGTTCATCGCCGACGGCGGCTACCGCACCGCCGCGCTGTGGCTCGCCGACGGCTGGGCATGGGTGCAGCGTGAGGGCGTCATCGCGCCGCTTTACTGGCGTGATGACGGCACCAGCTTCACGTTGAGCGGTGAACGTGAGCGCGATCCCGACGCGCCGGTTGCCCACGTCAGTCACTATGAAGCTGACGCCTTCGCCAGCTGGGCCGAGGCGCGGCTGCCGAGCGAAGCGGAGTGGGAAGTCGCCGCCGCCAGCGCCGATCCAGCCACAGGCAACCAGCTCGACGGACCCGGGGCGATTGCGCCGCGCGGCGGACCGGGGCTGTTCGGCGATGTCTGGACGTGGACCGCGAGCGCCTTCCTGCCCTACCCCGGCTTCCGTCCAGCGGCGGGCGCGGTCGGCGAATACAACGGCAAGTTCATGTCGGGGCAGATCGTGCTGCGCGGAGCATCATGTGCCACTCCGCGCGGCCACAGCCGGGCGAGCTTGCGCAATTTCTTCTATCCGCACCAGCGCTGGCAGTTCACCGGCGTGCGGCTGGCAAAGGACCTGTGATGCCGACCGCGCTGCGCAATACGATCAACGCCAGCGACTTCGGCGATGCCGTGCTGCGCGGACTGGCGCAGCCGCAGAAGGTCGTCCCGGCACGCTATTTCTATGACCGCGTCGGCTCGGACCTGTTCGAGGCGATCACGGCGCTTCCCGAATATTACCCCACCCGCACCGAGATCGCGCTGCTACAGGCGCATGGTGCCGACATCGCCGCGCAAGTCGGCAGCGGGCGCGTCGTCGTCGAGTTCGGATCGGGCTCGTCGGCGAAGACACCGGACTTCCTGCGCAGCGTCGGTGCGGCGGCCTACGTGCCGATCGATATATCGGCCGAGTTCCTGCGGATGGCCGCCGACGATCTCGCCGCCAAGCTGCCCGGCCTGCCGGTGCTGCCGTGCGCCGCCGACTTCACCAAGCCGTTCAAGCTGCCGCCGGGTGTCACCGGCAAGCCCAAGCTCGGCTTCTTCCCCGGTTCGACGCTCGGCAACTGCACCCCAAATGTCGCCGTCGACCTGCTGCGCTCGTTCGCTTCGGTGTTAGGCGACGGATCATGGCTGGTCATCGGCCTCGACCTCGCCAAGGACCGCGCAATACTCGAGGCGGCGTACAACGACAGCGCCGGGGTGACCGCGGCGTTCAACCGCAACGTCGCGCTGCGGATCAACGCCGAACTCGGCGGCACGATCGATCTCGACGCGCTGGTGCACGAAGCGCGCTGGAACGCCGGTGAGGGCCGTATCGAGATGCACCTGCGGGCGCTGCGCGATACCCGCTTCGAGGTGCTGGGTGAACGCTTCGAGCTGCGGGCGGGCGAGACCATCCACACCGAGAACAGCTACAAGTTCACCGAG
>CAXTTR010000275.1:0-4433 GCA_964247215.1 uncultured Sphingomonadaceae bacterium | reverse complement strand
CAGCGCATCGATTGCCAGCGCCGGACTGATCAGGAAGCCTTGCGCGAAGTCGCAACCCATAACGCGTAGTAACGCCAGCGCCGCCGGGCTCTCGACACCCTCCGCGACAACTTCGAGATCGAGCGCATGCGCGAGATCAATCGTCGAGCGCACAATCAGCGGATCGCGATGGCTTGCTGTGATGCCGCTGACGAATATCTTATCGATCTTGAGTTCCTGCGCCGGCAGATCACGTAGATAGGCCAGCGAAGACATTCCCGAGCCGTAATCGTCGATCGAGATGGCGATGCCGTGATCGCTTAATTGCTTGAGGTTGGCCAGCGCCAGCGTCGAGTTCTCAATAAGCACGGTCTCGGTGATCTCAATTCCGATACGACCCAGCCGTTGGTCCGTCAGCTCGCAAACCTCGCGGACAAATGCACAGTCGATGAGCAGACCCGCAGAAACGTTGATATAGAATGCGAGCGCTCGGCCGCGCCCGGTAAGCCGCCGCTGATCGGCAAGCGTCTGGCGCAATACCCACAACGTCAGTTCACGGATGTAACCATGCGTTTCGATCAGCGGAATCAAGACTTCGCGGTCTATGTGACCAAGCTCGGGGTGTCGCCAGCGGACCAGCGCCTCGACCGCTTCGATCTCGCCGGTCCGCAGCCGCAACTTGGGCTGGTAAGCGAGGAAAATGGCGCCGTTTCCAAGGGCCTTCGGCAGGTCTCGCAGCAGCTTGCGGCCAACCTGTGCAACGCGGCGGCGTTCCACGCTGGCCGGATCGCGCCAAGGCAGTCGGGCTAACATTGAACTGCGGTCACTGACATACCGCTACCCCCGATTACAATCCCTGTCCGGATAAATGGAAACCACAGATTCAACCGCTGCATGGCATTATTCGTATACCAAAGGTGACGACAGCGGAACATCTTATCCGCTTTAACGGCCTGCGTCTGCAACTCTCAATGCAGCCGGTTGACCAGCGCGTTGCGTCGTTGTCGCTGCAAACTCGCGGGCACGTCATTCAATATATATTTTTCTGCAGCAAATTAGGCCGTCACCCTATTGTATAGTCGAAGCGAATGTGCTAACCGTCGGCCTGCAGCGTTTGGTTGCAATCATACGGAGGCTATCATGGCTTGGCTTTGGAACCTACTCAGCGGCGTAGACAACAACGGTGCCGGTGGTACGGTCGTACGTCCTTGGTAAGAAAAACGGCATAACGGCCAGCTTGTAGTCAGGCTGGCCGTAAGTAGTTTAGCGTTTATTCACAAATATGACTGAGCCATTGTGCTTTGTTCTGGCCACGGTACATTGCAGTGGCGCTATTGCCGGTCGCCAAGGTATCAGCCGCGCAGACCCCGGATCGTCGGCGCGGGTGGCACGGGCACTGGTCAGTTGAACCGCATTCGCAGCCGTCGTTTACAGGGCATGCTTCTGCAGTGGTCGCTATGCGAACGCCTTGCTGCTGGTTCGCGTCGCAACTACCACATCCGCCCGTCATGAATGGCGGCGTGGAGATTGTATGCCGGAAAGCTTACCGCAGCAGCGACGCGCCTGGGCTCTACTAGCGCTTGCGTTCGTCGCGCTTGGACTGCGTGTGGTCTGGGGGTTCCTCCCGGCGCTGGTGTGGGGTGTGATTATCGCGGTCGCTATCGACCCGCTATACCGGCGCGCGCAGGCGCGCTGGCCTAGCGCGCGCCGAACGTTACCGGCAGCGTTCGCGCTGTCGATCCTACTGCTGTTGCTGATTCCGTTCGGGTTCGCACTGGTGCAGGCGCCGCGCGAGGCGCGCTCGCTTGCCGCGTGGATCGCGACCGCTCGGTCTGGCGGTATCCCCCTGCCGGACTGGGCGACGCAGTTGCCATTCGGGCGTGACGCGCTCGCGACCTGGTGGGCGGACGCGCTGGCGACTCCCGAAGGTGCGGCCGCTTGGCTCCGGCGCTTCGATACCACTGCGATGGCGCACTCGCGCGCATTCGGCACCGCCTTGCTGCGGCGTTTGACGACACTCGCGTTTGCGCTGGTGACGTTGTTCTTTCTGCTGCTTGACCGCGACCGGCTGGTGGCTGAGGTCGATGCAGTCGGCAACCGGCTATTCGGCGCTGCCGGCGAGCGGGTCGCGCGGCAACTGCTGCGTTCGGTGCAAGGCACGATCAACGGCCTCGTGCTCGTCGGCCTGGCCGAAGGCGCGGTACTCGGCGTCGCCTATTTCCTTCTCGGCGTACCGCACCCGCTTCTGCTCGGCGCGCTAACCGGCGTCGCCGCGATGATCCCGCTCGGCGCAGTCATCGTGTTTGTCCTCGCAGCGCTCCTTCTCGTCGCGCAAGGTGCCATCAGTGCAGCGATCGGGCTTGTGATCATCGGCTTCGTTGTCATCGGCGTTGCCGACCATGTCGTCCGTCCGGTGCTTATAGGCGGCGCGACAAAGCTGCCGTTCCTGTGGGTGCTCGTCGGCATTCTTGGCGGCGTCGAGGCGTTTGGACTGCTCGGCCTGTTTGTCGGGCCCGCAGCAATGGCCGTGCTGATCATGCTGTGGCGTGACTATGTGCAAGGCACGTCGCGAACGGCTGCCGTCCCGCCTCGCTCGCAGGTGTGATGGATTTGCCACGCGGCTGAACCACGTGCAGCTGTGAAGCCGAATGTCATTGAAGCGTCATAGTGCGTGGCTAACAGACCAGCGTCGAGGGCGCGTTGCATAATGCAACGCCATGAGGGGACCAAGCATGACAATTCGGATGGCGCTTTACGCGACCGTGGGTACGGCTGCGTTACTGGCGACCGGCGCTGTAGCGCAGCCCGCGCATAAGAAGCACGCTGCACGGTCCGCCGTTGCAGCGTCACCGAACCGCGAGCTGTTGGACGAAGTACGCGCCCTCAAGGCACAGGTCGAGGCGCTGCAAAACCGCCTTGATGGCACAACGTCGACTCAGGCAGCTACCGCATCGCAGACGCAGGGTATTCAAAGCCAGCTGTCGGCGGTGCAGGCGCAGGCCGATGCTAACGACAAGCGCATTGTCGCGTTGCCGACCGAGATCGCCACGGTGGTCAAGTCCGAGTCGGATAAGGCCAAGCATTATGACAAGTTTTACTTCAAAGGCATCACGATCACGCCCGGCGGCTTCCTCGAGCTCGCCGGCATCTACCGCCAGCATCAGATGGCGTCGGACATCGCCACCCCGTTCCAGAACATCCCTTACCCGAACTCGCGCATCGGCCGCACCGAAGAGGGCCGCTTCTCGGCGCGCCAGAGCCGCCTGTCGTTCCTTGCTCAAGGCGACGTCAGCAAGACGGCCAAGCTGGCGATGTACGGCGAGTTCGACTTCCAGGGTGCGGCACAGACCGCCAACTCGAACGAGAGCAATTCGTATAACCCGCGCATCCGCCATCTGTACGGCACTGTCGATTATGACACCGGCAACGGCGGCGGCATTCACTTCCTCGCCGGTCAGACGTGGTCGCTGGTGACGCTCAACTCGAAGGGCATCACGCCGCGCAACGAGGTGACGCCGCCCCAGATCGACGCGCAGTACGTCCCCGGGTTTGCGTGGGCACGCCAGCCGCAGATTCGGCTGACGGCGGATACCATGGATCATCATCTGTGGGTCGCGGTCTCGGTCGAAAATCCGCAAACGACCTTCTACACCAGTGGCTTTACCAGCGCGGCAGGCAACGTACCCGGGGCTGCATCGCCGCTGCCGGGAACGCTCGCCTATAACACGCCTGCGGGGGGCGGCTTCAATTCGGCGAATACACTGTCGCTCAACCATATTCCCGACGTCGTCGGCAAGGTCGCTCTCGACAACACCTTTGCTGGTCATGCCTTCCACGTCGAAGCCTTCGGCATCTACAGGTCAATGTATTACCGGGTGAATGCCGGTAATAACGATGTCTCGGCTGGCGGTTTCGGCGGCAGCATCAACCTCACCGTGATCCCCAAGCTGCTCGACTTCCAGTTCTCGGGCATGACCGGGCGTGGCATCGGCCGGTATGGCTCGGCGCAGCTGCCCGATGCGACCTTCGACGATCAGGGCAACATCAAGCCGATCCACGAGCACATGCTGCTTGCCGGGGCTACGGTGCACGCCACCAAGCTGCTCGACATTTACGGCTTTGCGGGTCAGGAAGTCGAAGAGGCACGCGCCTTTACCAGCCCGACCGGCGTCGCCTACGGTTACGGCAACCCGAGCTACCTCAACACCGGCTGCTATACCGAAGGGTCGGCGATCTGCGTTGGCAACACGCATGCGATCAAACAGATTACCGGCGGCTTCTGGCAAAAGATTTATCAGGGTCCGTTCGGCCGGGCTCAGGTTGGTGCGCAATACTCCTATACCGAGCGTAGCTCGCTTGGCGGTGTTGGCGGTGAAATTCTCGCCAAGCAGAACATGGGCTTCCTGAGCTTCCGCTACTATCCGTTCTAAGCCTCAGGCTCGACCGCGACGGTT
>CAXTTR010000274.1:2145-4441 GCA_964247215.1 uncultured Sphingomonadaceae bacterium | reverse complement strand
GCGGCGATGATCCTGCCGCTGATCACCGCGATGTTCGTCGAGATCCTCGGGGCGACGCCGGTGGTGCTGAAGGAGTCGGCCTATGGTCTTGGCGCGACGCGGTACGAAGTGATCCGGAATGTCGCCTTTCCGTACGGCGGCCGGGCGATGATCGGCGCGGTCATGCTCGGGCTCGGCCGCGCGCTCGGCGAGACGATGGCGGTGACCTTCGTCATCGGTAACGCCACCCGGCTGTCGCCCAATCTGTTCGCGCAGGGCTCGACGATCGCCTCGACGATCGCCAACGAATTCTCCGAGGCCGGCTTCGGCTCGATGAAGCTGGCGGCGCTGCTCGGGCTCGGGCTGACATTGTTCATCATCTCGTTCCTTGTGCTGGCCGCGTCGCGTGCGCTCGTCGCCCCGCGTGCGGTGAGCTGAAATGGCCTCGGCCCTGGCCTCCCGCCGCAAGGCGACCAACCTGTTCGTCGCAGTGCTCGCGTCGACCGCGGCGCTGATCGCGCTGGCGGTGCTGGCGTCCATCCTGTGGACGCTGATCGCGCGCGGGCTGCCGGCGCTGCAGTTCGGCACGCTGACCCGCTCGATGGCCCCGACCGGCGAGAACGGCGGTCTGGCGAACGCCATCGTCGGCAGTCTCATCCAGGTCGGCATCGGTATGCTGATCGCGACCCCGATCGGCGTGATGGCGGGAACGTACCTTGCCGAATACGCCAAGGGCTCGCGGCTTGGCGACGTGACGCGGTTCATCAGTGACATCCTGCTGTCAGCCCCGTCGATCCTCGTCGGGCTGTTTGTCTATACGATCATGGTGGCGACGACGAAGACTTACTCGGGCATCGCCGGAGCGGTGGCGCTCGCGGTCATCGCCATCCCGATCATCATCCGTACCACCGAGGACATGCTCAGCCTGGTGCCGGTCGCACTGCGCGAGGCCGCCGCTGCACTCGGCGCGCCGAAGTGGAAGGTCGTCACGCTGATCGCCTGGCGCGCTGCCGCGGCGGGCATGGTTACCGGGCTGCTGCTGGCGCTGGCGCGGGTCGCGGGCGAGACCGCGCCGCTGCTGTTCACCTCGCTCGGCAACCTGAACTGGTCGACGAACCTCGGTAAGCCGATGGCGAGCCTGCCGGTGGCGATATACCAGTTCGCCTCGAGCCCGTACGAGGACCTCGTCCAGCTGGCGTGGGCGGGAGCGCTGATCATCACCGCCGGGGTGCTGGCGATCAACATCCTCGCCCAGCTGACCTTGGGCCGGAAGCGCTAGGAAGACAGCATGGCAGACGCATCCGAAACCGTCGTTCCCAAGCAGAAATCTGTCGAGACCGAGACGGTCGATCAGGCGATTGAGAAGAACCCGGTGCTGGCCCCGACCGCGCCGTACATCACCATCCGCAATCTCGATTTCTACTACGGCGATAATCGCGCGCTAAAGGGCATCAACCTCGACTTTCCCGAGAAGCGCGTTACCGCGCTGATCGGGCCGTCGGGCTGCGGGAAGTCGACGCTGCTGCGCGTTATCAACCGCATGTACAGCCTGTATCCGGGGCAGCGCGCCACCGGCGAGATCATGATGGGCGGCGAGAACCTGATTGACGCCAAGGTCGATCCGACCGACCTGCGCTCGCGCATCGGAATGGTCTTCCAGAAGCCGACGCCATTCCCGATGTCGATCTATGAGAATGTCGCGTTCGGCGTCCGGCTGCATGAGAAGCTCAGCAAGGCGGCGATGGACGAGCGTGTCGAGTGGAGTTTGCGGAAGGCGGCTATCTGGGACGAGGCGAAGGACCGCCTGAACCAGTCGGCGCTCGGCATGTCGGGCGGCCAGCAGCAGCGGCTGTGCATCGCGCGCACGATCGCGGTTAAGCCGCAGGTGCTGCTGTTCGACGAGCCGACCTCGGCACTCGATCCGATCTCGACCGCCAAGGTCGAGGAGCTGATTGCCGAACTGCGCGCCGACTTTACCATCGTCATCGTCACCCATTCGATGCAGCAGGCAGCGCGCTGCTCGGACCAAACCGCGTTCCTATTCCTGGGCGACGTCATCGAAGTCGGCGCGACCGCGCAGGTGTTCACCAACCCGCGCGAGCAACGCACCAAGGACTATGTCACCGGGCGTTTCGGGTGACGCTGCCGTCAAGGACGACACCATGATCGCCAGCGTTCAAAACCCGCATATCGTTCGCTCGTACGACGACGACCTGCACCGGCTGCGATCGCTGATCACGCAGATGGGCGCGCTCTGCAATGCCCAGCTGACGGCCGCTGCCGACGCGATCGCCGAGGCGGATGCGTCGGGTGCGCT
>CAXTTR010000274.1:0-2135 GCA_964247215.1 uncultured Sphingomonadaceae bacterium | reverse complement strand
GCGGTCGTCAGCCTCGACGCGCAGGTCGACACGCTGCACGCGGAGGCCGAGGCAGCGGCAATCAACCTTTTCATGCGGCACGCGCCGCTCGCGGATGACTTGCGCGAGGTCGTCGCGACATTAAAGATCGCCGGCTGGCTCGAACGCGCTGCCGATCACGCCAAGAATGTCGCGCGTCGCGCGGCGACCCTAGCCGCGCTTGACGCTGCCCCCGCCGCGGCGCTGGTTGCCGAACTGGCGACACGCGCCAAGCACGTGCTGCGCGACGCGCTCAGCGTCTATGTCGACCGCGACGCTGTCGAAGCTGTGACCGTCATCAACGACGACCGCGCCATCGACGCACTCTACGAGCAGGTCTTCAACGACCTGCTCGCCTATGGCACCGCTCATCCCGCGGCGCTCGAAGCCGTTATCCACCTGCAGTTTATCGCCAAGAATTTCGAGCGTATCGGCGACGAAGCTACCAACATTGCCGAGCAGGTCCGCTTCGCGGTCACTGGCGAAACCTCCGAACAGCGCGATACTAGTGGGGTCGCGACGCCGCTACAGGACACGGGTAGTGCGGTAGCCAATCCGCGGATGAGAGCTTGATCAATCGTCGTCGATCAGGAGCCCGCGGCACTCCCGCCAGGTCAACGCAACCGCTGGTCGGCAGGCCAGCGATGGAGTAAACACGTCCGGCGTTCCAGATGGCAGTCATGAGAGCGTACCAGAACCCGGAAAGCCGATTCCGGGTCCATTCGGCTTCGGCTGGCGCGTAATGTGCGCCTGTGGAACCTTGCCAGCCCAGGCGCGCTGCGTGAGGACAATCCGCTGGGACAGTCATGCCGATCAAAGCTATTCTCTTCGACATCGACGGCACGCTCGTCGACAGCAACGACCAGCATGTGCTGGCTTGGCGGGAAGTGTTCGCCGGGATCGGCAAAGATTTTGACTGGCAGCTGCTGCACGACCAGATCGGCAAGGGTGCTGACATGCTCGTGCCAACGCTGCTGCCCGGCTCCGATCCAGCAACGGCGGAACAGCTCGGCGAGGCACACGGAAAGATCTACAAAGCCAAGTACCTCGCGGCCGTAAAACCGTTTACAGCCGCGCACGACCTGCTCCGCAAGGCGCATGAGGCCGGCCAGCTGGTCGTGCTCGCTTCATCGGCCTCGCAGTCGGAACTCGACCACTATATCGATCTGCTTGACGCCCGCGAACTGATCGCAGCGACAACCTGCGCCGATGACGTCGAGCAGAGTAAGCCCGCCCCCGATATCTTTGCCACCGCGCTTGCTACAGTTGCACCGCTGACCGCCGCCGAGGTCATCGTCGTCGGCGACACACCGTACGACATCGAAGCGGCAAAGGCGGCTGGCATCGCAGCGATCGGCTTACGCTCGGGTAAATTCCGAGACGAAGTGCTGTTGGGGGCGGGAGCTGTGGCGTTGTACGACAATGTTGCGGCTCTGCTTGCCGACTATGATCACTCGCCATTGGGCACTAGCGACGCCAGTTGAGCCGTGTAACGGCAGGACGGGCTGGCGTTAACGACGACAACTTGGAGCAGCGTATGACGCAGGAGTTCAATCTGACGCGCTTCGTCACCGCGCAAGAAGCTGTATTCGATACTGCGCTGGCCGAAATCCGGCAAGGTGCCAAGCGTACTCACTGGATGTGGTTCATCTTCCCCCAGCTTGCCGGGCTCGGATCGAGCGCGATGGCGCGGACGTATGCGATACGATCGCTAGACGAGGCGCGAGCTTACCTTGCTGATCCGGTGCTGGGGCCCCGCTTGCGCGAATGCGTGTCAGCGCTCGATACGATAAGCGGGGTAACTGCCGCGACGATGTTCGGGGAGATCGATACCGTTAAGCTGCGGTCGTCGCTGACGCTGTTCATCGAGGCTGGAGCCGGGCCACAGTTTGAAGCCGCGCTCGAGCGCTGGTTTGACGGCCGCAAGGACGGAGCGACACTTCGGCTGCTGGCAAAGCCAACCTGATCGCTACGCCGTCCGTCGCCATGTATGATCGCGACGGGTGCCGATAATGTTGGAAGATCCCACCTCACCCGCTATGTGAGCGTTAACAACAGGGGTTGCATGACCGCAGCAGACTTAACAGAATTCTGATCCGTTGATGCTGAAACGACGC
>CAXTTR010000273.1:0-4452 GCA_964247215.1 uncultured Sphingomonadaceae bacterium | reverse complement strand
CGTCGACGGGATCGACACGTGCCGGTGCATAGCCCTGGGTCTGCGGCGCGTAATAGCCGGGGCTGGCATAACCGGGCACCGGGTAGACCGGAGCCGGATACGCCGGGGCCGGGTAGCTGTCGTAGCCATAATGCGGCTGGCTCGCCGCCGACGCGATCGCCGCGACGCCGCCGATCACCGCCGCGCCGAGCAGCACATCGCCGAGGCCGCTGTCACCGCGACCGTAATAGCCGCCGTAACCGTGACCGTAATAGCCGCCGCGATAGTGGTCCGCCGCCGCGGGCACAGCCGCGCCAAGCGCGATAGCTGTCGCCAATACCGCCGAGATGCCGAACTTAGCTGCTGCGTGCATGTTCGCCTCCGTTGCCATGACAGCCTTTTGAACCGTGACGCTTGTACGATCGATGAACCATCCCGGCCCCGGCACCCGCGACATTGTGGCATCGTCCAAGCCCGGACAAAGCGCGCCGCAGCCAAGGCCGCAGGTTGCCAAGTCGTTGGCGCGCTTTTATCCTAAGTGCATCCCAAATTGGAGAGCGCAGTGGATTTATCGATCACGCTGACCATTAACGGCGTCGAGCGGAATATTGCGCTTGACGATCCGCGCATCACCCTGCTCGACCTGCTGCGCGAGCGGCTCGACCTGACAGGTGCGAAGAAAGGCTGCGACCGCGGGCAATGCGGCGCGTGCACCGTGCTTGTCGACGGGCGGCGGATCAACTCGTGCCTGGCGCCGGCGCTGAGTCACGACGGCGCGGACGTGCTGACGATCGAAGGCGTCGCGCAAGGCGAAACGCTACACCCGGTGCAGGCGGCGTTCATCGCGCACGATGGCTTCCAGTGCGGCTTCTGCACGCCGGGGCAGATCATAAGCGCTATCGGCATGATCCGCGAGGGCCACGCGGGCGACGATGCCGAGCGGGTGCGCGAGGCGATGAGTGGCAATCTCTGCCGCTGCGGCGCTTATATCGGCATCACCGAGGCGGTACTCGAGGCGCAGCGTAGGATGACGGACACGGATGCTGCATCGATCGAGCGGGTGGCAGCATGATCCGCTTCGACTACGACCGGCCGGCAACGCTGGCCGAAGCGGTCGCGGCAGGCGGCGCACCGGGGGCAAGCTACCTGGCGTCGGGAACCAACCTGCTCGACCTGATGAAGGGCAACATCGTTCGCCCCGAGAGGCTGGTCGACATCAACCGCGTTCCCGGCCTCGACGGGATCGAGATGCTTGCCGGCGGCGGTGCCCGCATTGGTGCGCTCGTCCGCAATGCCGACCTCGCCTACCACACCGCGTTCGCGCGGGCGTTCCCCGCCGTCGCCGAGGCCTTGCTGGCGGGCGCATCGGCGCAGTTGCGCAACGCTGCGACGGTGGCGGGCAATGTCCTGCAGCGGACGCGCTGCCTGTATTTCTACGATACCGCGAGCGCCTGCAACAAGCGCGTGCCCGGCAGCGGCTGCGATGCGATCGGCGGCGAAAACCGCCTGCATGCGGTCCTCGGCTGGAGCGACAAGTGCATTGCGACCAACCCATCGGACTTCGCGGTGCCGATGACGGCGCTCGACGCTGTCGTCGAGATCGAGGGTGCCGGCGGACGCCGCGAAGTACCGCTCGACAGCTTTTACCTGCTCCCCGGCGAGACCCCCGAGCGCGAGACGGTGCTGCGGCATGGCGAACTGATCGTCGCACTCAGGCTGC
This sequence comes from uncultured Sphingomonadaceae bacterium, assembly GCA_964247215.1. Lineage (GTDB taxonomy): Bacteria > Pseudomonadota > Alphaproteobacteria > Sphingomonadales > Sphingomonadaceae > Polymorphobacter_B. The sequence goes on along the minus strand of CAXTTR010000273.1, from coordinate 2,753 downwards.
CCGCGTCCGCCGCGAGCTTCGCCGCGAACTCGCGTTATCTGAAAATCCGTGAACGCACCTCCTATGCCTTCGCCGTCGTCTCCGCCGCCGCCGCGCTCCGCCTCGATGGCGGCAGCATCGCCGAGGCGCGCATCGCGCTCGGCGGCGTTGCGCTCAAGCCGTGGCGCGCCCGCGCCGCAGAGGCCGCGCTTGCGGGCGCTGCTCCCGACGCCGCAAGCTTCCGCCGTGCCGCCGACACCGCGCTCGCTGGGGCTAAGCCGTCGGGCGAAGACAACGCCTTCAAGATCGAACTCGCGCGCCGGATCATCGTCCGCGCGCTGACCATGGCGACGGCGGGTACCCCCGACCGCATGCCTGCCTTGCCCGCCTCGCCGTTTGCCGGAGTTGCCGCTTATGCCTGAGAACGTCCCCGAGCTGACGCTCACCCGCGACCCCGCACACCTGCGCATGGGGTCGAGCATCGGCCAGCCGCTGACCCGCCGCGAAGGCGTGCTGAAAACCACCGGCGCAGCGCACTTCGCCGCCGATAACCATCCGGCGGGCATGCTCTACGCCGCGCTCGCGGTGAGCAGCATCGCGCGCGGGCGGGTGACGGCACTCGACATCACCGCAGCGAAGGCACACCCCGGCGTCATCGAGGTAATGACGCCGGCGAACGCGCCCAAGCTGGCGATCGACCCTGATGCCAAGCTGCACCCTTTCATGTTCCGGCTCGACCTGCTCCAGAACGACACCGTGCGCTACGCCAACCAGCCGGTCGCCGTCGTCATTGCCGAGACACTTGAAGCCGCGACCGAGGGCGCGGCGCTGCTCGCGCCGAAGTACGCGATCGATCCGGCGCGGGTCGAGCTCGAGGATGCCGAGGCGTTCGTGCCTGAGGCCGTCGGTGCCGGCGGTCCGCCCGAGGAGACGCACGGCGATCTCGACGCGGGGTTCGAGGCGGCTGAGCACAATATCGAGGCGGTATACGACACCCCGCCGCAGTACCACAACGCGATGGAGCCGCATGCGGTGGTCGCGGCGTGGGACGGCGACAAGCTCACCATTGATACGCCGAGCCAGGGCATGGCAATGGCGCAGCAGCGTATCGGCGCACTGTTCGGCCTTGCGCCCGGTGACGTTCATATTCGCAGCCCGTACCTCGGTGGCGGCTTCGGCTCGAAGGGGCTGGTGTCGGGGCCGCAGGTGCTCGGCATGATGGCGGCGCGCATGGTCGGCCGCCCGGTCAAGCTGGTGCTGCGCCGCGAGCAGATGTATGGCCCCGTCGGCCACCGCGCGCCGACGCAGCAGACGATGCGCATGGGCACCGACGCGGCGGGCAAGCTGACCGCGCTCAGCCATCACACCAAGACCGCGTCGAGCAGCTTCGACGACTTCTTCGAGTCGGCATCGAACGCCTCGCACCCGCTGTATGCCAGCCCGGCGATCGGCACGTCGCACAGTGCGGTGCGGCTCGATACCGGCACGCCGCTGTTCATGCGCGCGCCGGGCGAAGCGCCGGGCAGCGCCGCGCTCGAAAGCGCCATCGACGAGATGGCGCTGGCGTGCGGTATCGACCCGCTCGCCTTCCGCCTGATCAACTACGCCGAGATCGACCCGACGAGCGGCAAGCCGTTCTCGTCGAAGGCGCTGCGTGAATGCTACGAGCAAGGCGCGGCGCTGTTCGGCTGGAGCAAGCGTCCGCTCGAACCGCGGACGATGCAGGACGAGCACGGCATGCTCGTCGGCTGGGGCATGGGCACCGCGGTATTCCCGGCGCTGATGTTCGCCGGCGAAGCGCGCGCCATCCTGAAGGCGGACGGCTACGGCATCGTCGAGGCGGGCGCGCACGACATGGGCCAAGGCGCGTGGACCGCGCTGGCGCAGATCGCCGCCGACGCGCTCGGGCTCGACATCGACCGGATCGAGTTCCGCTCCGGCGACTCGCGGCTGCCCGATGCCGGGATGGCGGGCGGCTCGGCGCACACCGCAACCGCGGGCGCGGCGATCCATAACGCCGGCGGCGACGTCATCGCCAAGCTTGCCGAACTGGCGACCGGTGACGAGCGCTCGCCGTTGTTCGGCGCGGGCAACGCGGGCGTCATCGCGCGCGGCGGCCGCCTGCACCGGCGCGACGACGAGAGCCGCAGCGAGAGCTACGGCGATATCCTGAACCGCGCCGGTCTCGCTGAGATCGACGGCAACGGCAAGGGCGCGGTCGACAAGGCCGAGCAGGACAAATACTCGATGAACGCGCACGGCGCGGTGTTTGCCGAGGTCAAGGTCGATCCCGACTTCGGCCAGGTCCGTGTCACACGGCTGGTCGGCGCGTTCGCGGCGGGAACCGTGATCAACCCCCGGCTGGTACGCAGCCAGTATTACGGCGGGATGATCTGGGGCGTGTCGTTCGCGCTGCACGAAGCGGCCATCACCGACAAGCGCTCGGGGCGGCTGCTAAACTCTAACCTCGCCGAATATCATATCCCGGTCAACGCCGACGTCCCTAGCATCGAGGCGATCATCGTCGAGGAGCGCGACGTCCACGTCAACGCGCTCGGCATCAAGGGCGTCGGCGAGATCGGCATCACCGGCACTGTCGGCGCCATCGCCAACGCGGTCTGGCACGCGACCGGCGTGCGCGTCCGCAGCTTCCCGATCACGCTGGACCGGCTGATCGAAGCCTAGCCCAGCGCCACGGCGCGTGCCCGGCGGCTTTCGGTGCGGAGCTGGCCGCAGGCGGCCAGGATGTCGCGGCCGCGCGGCGCGCGCACCGG
>CAXTTR010000272.1:0-4456 GCA_964247215.1 uncultured Sphingomonadaceae bacterium | reverse complement strand
GCTGATCACGGGTGATGATGCCGGCACGTTCGAGCAGCATCAGCAGCACCGGCAGCAGGAACGCGACGCCGAAGCCGACGACGAACTGCATGACGATCGAAAGATAACTGTCCATCGACGGCAGCGCCTGCTGCCCCAGCCCCGAACCTGTGCCGAGCAGCTTGACGCCGAGCAGGAAGTGAAACGCGATCGGCGCGACCACGTAATAGGCGAGCGCCGCACCGCAGGTGAACAGCACCGGCGTCATCAGCATGAACGGCAGGAAGGCGCGCTTCTCGTTCTTGTACAGCCCCGGCGCGACGAACGCCCATAGCTGCGACGCGAGCACCGGAAATGCCAGCACGAATGACGCGAACGCGGCGACCTTGATCTGCACGAAGAACGCTTCGTACAGCCGCGTCGTAATCAACGTGCCGTGCGCCGTGCCGTAAGCCCGCACCAGCGGCTGAACAAGAAACTCAAAGATGCGCTCGGTCTGCGTGTAGGCCAGCCCGAAACCGAGAACGAGCGCGGCGAAGCTGATCAGCAACCGCTTCCGCAGCTCGATCAAATGCTCCATCAACGGAGCCTTGCTGTCGTCGATATCGCTGATCACGGCTCAGCTTACGGCTGTAGCGAGTGCACGGGGGCGGCTGGACCAATCTCGTCGTGCGCTGCCACTGCCGTATGCGGCATCATCGACTGCGCCGTATGCGGCATCATCGACTGCGCCGTCGGCGGCATCATCGACTGCGCCGCGGGATCGGGCACCGGCTCGGCTGCCGGAGCTGTCGCCGGCTCATACGGCACGTGGACGTTGGTCGCCGCCATGATATCGGCATTCTGCTTTGCCCACTGCTTCTGCATTTCTTCGAGCTCGGCTTCGCGCATCATCGTGTCGAAGCCGCTGCGCAGGTGCCGCGACATCGCCCGGCCCTTGCCCACCCAACCGCCGACGACGCGCATCACACGCGGCAGGTCCTTCGGCCCGATGACGACCAGCGCCACAACCGCAATGACCAGAAACTCAGCTGAGTCGATGCCGAACATCGGGCTGGGCCAGTGCTAAACTCGCGGAGTGTCGTCGCGGACGGGCTGGGTTACCGGCTGAACATATGGCTGTGCAGGCTGCATCGTCGGCTGCGGTGCGCTACCGAGTTGCGGCTGCGGATATGCTGGCGGCGTAGCCGCGTGCGTGCCCGCGTGCGCGTCGTCGGCAAGACCCTTCTTGAAGCTGTTGATACCCTTGGCGAGGTCACCCATCAGGTCGGAAATCTTGCCGCGCCCGAACAACAGCACCAGCACCAGGATAACGACGACCCAGTGAAACAGGCTGAACGAACCCATGATCTGCTAACTCCTAAAGCACCGCCGCCAACGCCGTGGCTGGCAAATGGTGCGCTTACCCGGCGATTGCTACTCCAGCGCCGCCGTCTCCGCCAGCGGCTTCCCTCGTCAGTAACGACAGTTCGGGCTGATCGGGTAACACTGCGTCAAGCAGTCCGGCGGCCTTGAGGTCGGCAAGCCCCGGCAGATCGCGGCGGCTGGTGAGCCCGAAGTCGACGAGGAACCCCGGCGTCGAGGCATATTGCAGCGGGCGTCCGGGGCTCTCGCGGCGTCCGGCGGGGCGCACCCAACCCGCCGCCATCAACACGTCGAGCGTCCCCGCCGATACCGCGACACCGCGGATGCCCTCGATCTCGGCGCGCGTCACCGGCTCGTGATACGCGATGATCGCCAGCGTCTCGACCGCGACGCGCGACAGCTTGCGCGACTGCACGCGCTCGCTCGCCAGTACATGCGCGAGATCGGGCGCGGTTTGAAACAGCCAGCGCCCGCCGCGTGACACAAGATTGATGCCGCGCGGCGCGTAGCTCGCGGCAAGCTCGTCGAGCAGCGCGGCAATGTCGCCCGGCTGGCTGAGGTGACCCGCCAGATCGGCCGCGGTTAATGGCCCGGCGGCGGCGAACAGCACCGCCTCGAGTTCGCGCAGTGCATCGCCGCTGATCGTGCCGCTCACGCACAGACTCGCAGCATCAGCGGCGCGAAAGCCTGCCGCTGGGTCAGTTCCACCCTGCCCTGCCGTGTCAGTTCCAGCGCCGCGGCGAACAGGCTGGCGCGCTCCGAGCGGCGGTAATCAGCGTCCTGCGCCGGGCTGCGCTCATGAAACGTATGCGGCATGAATCGCGCCAGATCGGTCCAGTCGACCGCGATCCCGAGCATCGCCTCCAGCCGCTCGATCGCCTCATCCAACGCCAGCACCGCCCGCCGCGCCACCGCATAGCTCGGCTTGAGCTGCCGCGCCTGAATATTGCCGTATGCCGCCATCAGCTCGAACAGATCGCAGTCATAGCGCGGGTTGATCGTCTGGCGCAGCCCTTCGGGCGCGGCACGTCGGAAGCTGTCGCGCCCGAGCCGCGGCTGCGCCATCAGCCGCGCGCCCGCGTCGCGCATCGCCTCAAGCCGTTGCAGCCGCCACTGCAGCTGCAGCGCCAGCTCGTGCGGATCGGGATCGGCCTCAGGGTTGGCGGGCAGCAGCAGACATGATTTCAGATACGCCAGCCACGCCGCCATCACGAGATAATCCGCCGCGAGCTCGAGCCGCAGCGTCCGCGCCTCGGCGACGAAGGTGAGATACTGATCGACTAGCGCCAGAATCGAGATTTGCGACAGGTCGACGCGTTGCGCTCGCGCCAGTGTCAGCAGCAGGTCGAGCGGTCCCTCCCAGCTGCCGAGCGCGAGGGTCAGGGTGTCGGCGGCGTCCTGTGTCGCCGGGCGTCGCTCGCGACCAGCGAAACCGCCGTCGCTCATGCAGGAATATACCCAAGCAACTCGTCGCGATGTGCAATCGCCCGCGCGAGGTCATGCTCAACGTGCGCTGGCCACGCCATCGCCGCCGCCAGCCGCCGCCCGGCATCGGCAGTCAGCTCACCGACGGTGTCGGCGATCTCCTGCATCTGCGCGAGATCGCCCGAGCAGTGCAGCGCAATGTCGCAACCTGCCGCCAGCGCACCGCGTGCCCGCTCGGCGAAGCTGCCGCCGAGCGCCGCCATGCCGAGATCGTCGGACATCAGCAGCCCGTCGAAGCCGATGTCACTGCGGATTATCCCGATCACGACCGGCGACAGCGTCGCGCAGCGGTCGGGGTCGAGCGCGGGGTAGACGACGTGCGCGGTCATCGCCATCGGCGCGGCCTTCAAACGGCGGAACGGCTCGAAGTCGCGCTCGAGTTCCTCTCGGCTTGCACTCACGACCGGCAGTTCGAGGTGGCTGTCGACCAGCGCGCGCCCATGCCCCGGAATGTGCTTGATGACGCCGACGACGCCGCCGGCGCGCAACCCGTCGAGTGTCGCGCGGCCCATCGCCGATACCCACATCGGCTCGCTCGCAAAGGCGCGGTCGCCGATAATGTCGTGCCCCTCTCCGGTGCGCACATCGACCAGCGGCAGGCAATCAACCGTGACACCCGCGTCGCGCAACGTCAGCGCCAGCGCCGTGCCGTTGAGCTCGGCCGCCCGCAGCGCGCTCAGCGGCGCGATGTCGTACAACGCCCCGAACCGCGCCGCCGCCGGGAACACCGGCCAGTGCGGCGGCTGCAGCCGCGCCACACGCCCGCCTTCCTGATCGATGAGGATGGGCAACTCGCGCCCGGCAAGATCGCGCAGACTGTCGGTCAGCGCGCGCAGCTGAACCGGGTCGATGCAATTGCGCTTGAACAGGATGAAGCCAGCGGGGTCAGCGGCGGTGAACAGCGCGCGCTCGTTGGCGGTCAGCACGGGGCCGGACAGGCCGAGGAAAAGTGGCTTCATAGCAGCCTCACGATGCCACCAGACACGCATCGCCGGCCGCTGCAAGCTTGGCGCACAGCGCCGCTGCCGCATCGTGATCGCCGACCCGGCGGACGCGCAGCCGGTACAGCGTCGTGCCCGCGCGGTCGAGCGGCTCGACGCGGTGGTCAAAGCCGCCGAGTTCACCGTGCTTGGCGGTGACGCGTGTCCACGCGGCCTCGGCCTTGTCGGCGCTGGAGAACGCCCCAAGTTGCAGCGAAGCCGCCCCGCCCGCATGCTTGTCCAGCGGTGACCTGTCCGCAATGGGTTTATCTGCCGCTGCAACGGGCAGCTTTGGCTTTGTGGAGCCGGGAGCCGGTAGCGGCTTCGGGTCGAGTATGTCGGCTAATCTCGTCTCGGGCTTGGCTGCACTCTTAGGTGCGGACTTTGTCTTGGGCAGTACCGGCGCTGTAGCGGGCACGGTCGTCGGCTCAGGCGACTTGATCGGATCGGCATGCACTACGGTCTGCGGCAGCAAATCCTTCGGCGGTGCGACTGCAGGCGCACCGCTCGCTGCTCCCGCGACAGGCCGGTCAAGCGGCTCCTCCGCCGCCTGGCTCGGGTCGATCGTGCTGCCGGTTTCGACGCCGGTGCCCGCGGCGTAAATCGTCTGGTCGGCGCCCTCGACCGCGAGCCCGCCGGGGTTAGAC
>CAXTTR010000271.1:0-4461 GCA_964247215.1 uncultured Sphingomonadaceae bacterium | reverse complement strand
CGAATAGTCGTAGAACCCGCGTCCCGACTTCTTCCCGTACCAGCCGGCCTCGACATACTTGACCAGCAGCGGGGCCGGGCGGTACTTCGGGTCGCCGGTGGCGTCCTGCATGACGCGCATGATGCTGAGCAGCGTGTCGAGGCCGACGAAATCGGCGAGCGTCAGCGGGCCCATCGGGTGATTGGCCCCGAGCTTGAGCCCGGCGTCGATGTCGGCGACCGAGCCGACGCCCTCGCCAAGCGCGAAGATCGCCTCGTTGAGCATCGGGCAGAGCACGCGGTTGACGATGAACGCCGGTGCGTCGGCGGCCTCGATCGCGGTCTTGCCGAGCTTGCCGACAAAGTCGTGCAGCGCCGTAGCGGTCGCGTCCGAAGTCGCCAGGCCGCGGATGATCTCGACGAGTGCCATGACCGGCACGGGGTTGAAGAAGTGCAGCCCGACAAAGCGATCGGGCCGGTCGGTTCCGGCGGCAAGCCGTGTAATAGAGATCGAGGAAGTGTTGGTGGCGAGCAGCGTCTGCGGTCCGAGCTTAGGGCAGAGCTCGGCGAAAATCCTGAGTTTGATCGCCTCGTTCTCGGTCGCCGCCTCGATCACCAGGTCGGCATCAGCGAAGCGGTCGGTCCCGGCGGTGGTCTCGATGCGGGCGAGGATAGCGGCGATGCCCGGCTCGTCGATCGTGCCCTTGGCAAGGCCGCGCGCGAGGTTCTTGGCGATGACTGCCTTGCCCGCCTCGGCGCGTTCGACGCTGATGTCGGACAATACCGCGCGCATACCTGCCGTGGCGGCGACATGCGCAATGCCGTTCCCCATCAGCCCCGCGCCAATGATGCCGATCGTGTTCATGTCGCCCCCTTGAAGTGATGTCACTTGTTCGTTGCGCTTCTCGGCGGCAACGGGAAGATCGCCCTCGATATCGTGTAGATCACCGCCCCAAGCTGCACCGTCGTCGCGCCGAGCAGGCCGATGACGACGCGGGTATCGACGATCCGGTCAGCGGGAGCAATCAGCCCGGCGGCAAGTTGCTCGTGATCGAAATAGAACAGGACACCGAGCGCGCCCAGCACGAAGGCGTTTGTCGCCACGAACAAGACCAGCATGGTACCGGCAAACCGCTCGCGGATGCCAAGGTCGCCGAGTGCGATGCGGTCGGTGACGGGGACGAACTTGTCGACCTCGACATCGAGGTAGGCGGTGGCCTCCATGCTACCAGCTAGCTCGCGAGAATGACTTTCGTCCGCTGATCGTCCTTATCGACAATTGTCACCGAGCCATCGTCGTTGCGCATGCGTGTTGCGATCCGCGCCAGCGCCACTGCCTTACGGATGACCCCGGTGCTCGTGCTGACGCCAAACACGCCTTTCAGTTCGTCGATCGCCTTTGCCGTTCCGTCGTCGAGCTGAAAACTGGTTTGTGCCATTACGATCTCCGGTTCAGGTCCAATACCACGGGGCGATATACGATTTATATACGATTTACAAGGGTCAGCGCTTAGCGAGCCCATGCTCGATCAAGCTACGCGCGGTGTCGACGATGCTCTCGGCGGGTGGACGCGGGCTCCAGCCGAGCACTGCGCGGGCATGACTGCTGTCGCAAATCCGCTCGCGTCCCAGTTCGGGCAGAACGAGCTTGATCTCGGGGTCGAACAGCCCTGACAGCCGTACAAGAAAGTCGGGCAGCCGCATTGTCGGCACGCGTTTGGCGCGGTCACCGAGGCGGCTTTTAAGCACCGCCGCAATGTCGCTCAGCCACAGGGTTTCGGCGGCGCACAGGAAGCGCTCGCCGTTTAGGCCTGGCAGGATCATGGCGCGAACGTGCGCCTCGGCGATGTCGCGGACGTCGCACACCGGGAAGCTGATCCGCGGCAGTCCGGGCAGGTCGCCGTTGAGCATCTTCTGCACCACCGCAAGCGAGCCTGAATAATCGCTGCCAAGCACAGGGCCGAGCACCAGTCCGGGGTTGATCGTGCAGAACTCCATCGCGCCACCCTCGGCCGCCATGAAGTCGCGCGCGGCACGCTCGGCGATTACTTTCGAGCGGACGTAAGCGTAGGTGTCGGGGTGGTCAGGGCCGGTCCAGTCGGCCTCCGTGAAGACCCGCCGTTTCTCGTCGACGCCGTAGCAGATTGCGGCAGTCGACGACGTCATCACGACGCGCCTGACCCCGGCATCGCGCGCCGCGCGCAGGACACGGAGCGCGCCGTCACGAGCAGGCACGATCAGCTCATCGTCACTCTTCGGCACGCCGATCGGCAGCGGCGAGGCGATGTGAAGGACGTAGTCGCAACTCGCGGCAGCCTCGGCCCAGCCCGCGTCGGCACTGAGGTCGGCGGCGGATAAGGCAAGCTGTCCGGCATCGAGCGAGAGATTGGCCCGGACGGCATCGGCCTTGGCGAGGTTGCGGATCGTACCGCGGACCGTCCAGCCCTCGGCGACCAGCTGCTTGATCGCAAATCCTGCGATATAGCCCGATGCACCGCTGACGAGGACTGTACCTTGTGTCATGATGTCCCCACCCGTTTCGGGTCGTCCTAGACCGACGGCAGCGCGACTCCCGCAGCCGTCGCCAGGGCTAACAGCGCGCCTACCGCCGCCAGCGCCGCTGCCCCATAGACGATCGGTCGTGAGCGGGCGACGAGCGCGATCGACAGCAGCACTATCGCCATCTGCAGCGCGGTCTCGCCGAGTTCATAGCCTTCACCCGCCGCGACAGCGTGCGCGCCCTCGGTGCGCAGTTCGTCACCGCGCTGCTGGAGCTGGCCTATGCCGTGCCCGGCCTTGTCGGGACCGCGCAGGTGCTTGGCTTCGGCGAGGGCTGCCTCGCGGTCGGCGGGACTCAGCGTCGTCGACATCGCGGCGGTCTTGTACACCGTCTCGCGGACGATCTTGGCCTGCATGTAGGCGAAGGTGTCCGACGCCTCGACTGCGTGAAGCAGGCTCTCGCGGACCGCCCCGGCCGCGGCCATGTGGACGATCGCCAGCGTCACCGCGATCAGGCCGATCAGCACCGAGACGCGGTCGCGGAACTTACGCTCGGCGGTGCGCTCGGCGGTCTCTTCCTGGGTGTGACGGCTCTCGGCCCGCTCGATCGCGTCGTCGATCAGCTCCTTGGCATCGGCGGGCTCGACCATCCTAGAGCTTCTCGGTCAGTTCGGGGACCAGCTTGAACAGGTCGCCGACGAGACCGAAGTCGGCGACCTGGAAGATTGGCGCGTCGTCGTCCTTGTTGATCGCGACGATGATCTTGGCGTCCTTCATGCCCGCGAGGTGCTGGATCGCGCCCGAGATGCCGACCGCGACATACAGCTCCGGCGCGACAATCTTGCCGGTCTGGCCGACCTGATAATCGTTCGGCACATAGCCTGCGTCGACCGCGGCGCGGCTGGCCCCGAGCCCCGCCCCGAGCTTGTCGGCGAGCGGCTCCATGATCTCGTGGAATTTCTCCGAGCTGCCGAGCGCGCGGCCGCCCGAAACGATGATCTTTGCAGCCGTCAGCTCGGGGCGGGCGCTGGCGGTGAGTTCGGCGCTGCCGAAGGTCGACAGACCTGACTCCGTGCCGCCGCCAACAGACTCGATCGGGGCGTTGCCGCCGGTCGTTGCGGCCTTGACGAAGGCCGTGCCGCGGACGGTGATGACCTTCTTCGCGTCGCTCGACCTGACCGTGGCGATAGCGTTGCCCGCGTAGATCGGGCGGGTGAACGTGTCGGGCGCTTCGACCGACAGGATCTCGCTGATCTGCGCGACATCGAGCGCAGCGGCGACGCGCGGCAGGATGTTCTTGCCGCGCGTCGTGGCGGGTGCGAGCACCGCGTCATAGTTCGCCATCAGGCCGACGATCAACGGCGCGACGTTCTCGGCGAGAAGATGCTCGAACACCGCATCGTTGGCGAGCAGCACCTTGCTGACGCCGGCGATCTTGGACGCGGCCTCTGCGGCTGCCTGCGCGTGGAAGCCTGCGACCAGCACATGGACGTCGCTGCCGAGCTGCCCCGCGGCGGTCACCACCGCCAGCGTCGCATCCTTCAGCGATGCGTTATCATGCTCAGCGAGAACCAAGACGCTCATCCGACTACTCCCGTGGTACGCAGGCGATCGATCAGCTCGTCGACGGTCTTGACCTTGATACCGGCCGAGCGCTTGGCGGGTTCGACGACCTTCATGATCGTCAGGCGCGGCGTCGGATCGACGCCGTAGTCGGCCGGGGTCTTCTGGTCGATCTTCTTCGACTTGGCCTTCATGATGTTGGGCAGCGACGCATAGCGCGGCTCGTTCAGGCGCAGGTCGGTCGTGATTACGGCGGGCAGCTTCAATTCGACGATCTCGGCACCGCCGTCGACTTCGCGCGCGACTGCCACATGATCGGCGCTGACGGTCAGCTTCGAGGCGAAGGTACCCTGCGCCCAGCCGAGCAGCCCGGCGAGCATCTGTCCAGTCTGGTTCGCGTCGTCGTCGATCGCCTGCTTGC
>CAXTTR010000270.1:2148-4482 GCA_964247215.1 uncultured Sphingomonadaceae bacterium | reverse complement strand
GAGCGCGGCTGCGCGTCGGCCCCGAGTCCGCCGGAGCCTTGCCCGGCCCGGCGGCGTACCGCGGCGGCGGCCCGCTGACGATCACCGACGCGAACGTGCTGCTCGGCAAGCTCCAGCCGCAACACTTTCCGGCGCTGTTCGGCCCGGCGGGCGATCAGCCGCTCGATCTCGCAGCCGTCGCGGCGAAGTTCGACGTGCTGGCGGCGGAAACCGGACTGACCCCGACCGCGCTCGCCACCGGCTTCGTCGATATCGCGGTGGCGACGATGGCGCGCGCCATCCGCGCGGTGTCGATCGAGCGCGGCCACGACGTCGCCGGGTACACGCTCGTCTGCATGGGCGGCGCGGCGGGGCAGCACGCCTGCCTCGTCGCAGCAGCGCTCGGCATCGAGCGGGTGATGGTGCATCCACACGCCGGCGTGCTGTCAGCGCTCGGTATCGGGCTGGCGGAGCGGCGCGTCGTGCGCGAGGTCAGTGTTGAGCTGCCGCTGGGTGCGAAGGGGGTCGACGCGGCCGCCGACGAACTGGCCGCGGCCACCGAGGCTGCCCTACGCGCGCAGGACCCGGCTCCTGCCGAGGTCGGGCTGATCCGTACCGCACTGCTGAAGTATGCCGGGACCGATACAGCGCTCGAAGTTGCGCTCGACACACCCGCCGCGATGGTGACCGCATTCACGGCGCAGCACCGGGCGCGCTTCGGCTTTGCGGCGGAACAGCCGCTGGTGATTGCGTCGCTGCGGGTGGAGGCGATCGAACCCGCGCCGGATCTGAGCTTGCCCGCCTTGATGTCCGAGCAGGATGAGGCTCTCACAACCCCACTTGTCATCCAGCCCGGGCCCATACCCGTCACGGTGACCATGGCCGGCCAATCGACGCCGTTGTTCGACCGCGCGACCCTGCCCATCGGCTTTGCCCTCGCTGGCCCGGCGATCATCGTCGATGCGTCGGCGACAACGATCATCGAGCCGGGCTGGCGCGGCGAGGTCGACGGGCTCGGCAACCTGATGCTGACGCGCGATGCCAGTGAAACTCGTGCCCGCCACGCTCAGGACGAGACCAGCTGCGACCCTGTCCGGCTCGAGATCTTCGCGCATCGCTTCATGGGCATCGCCGAGGCGATGGGCGTCGCGCTGCAGTCGACCGCAGCGTCGGTCAACATCAAGGAGCGGCTCGACTTCAGCTGTGCGATCTTCGACGCCGAAGGCGCGCTGATCGCCAACGCGCCGCACATGCCGGTCCACCTCGGCTCGATGGGCGAGAGCGTCGCGGCGGTGCGCCGCAACCGTGGCGACAGTCTGCGGCCGGGCGATGTCGTCATGCTCAACGATCCGTACAACGGCGGCACACACCTGCCCGACATCACCGTCATCATGCCGGTATTCCTCGACGGCGAGGCGGTGCCCGCGTTCTTCGTCGCGGCGCGCGGGCATCACGCCGACATCGGCGGCATCTCGCCGGGGTCGATGCCGCCGCTCAGCCGCTCGATCGAGGAGGAGGGCGTGCTGATCGACGACGTGCTGCTCGTCCAGCGCGGTGTCTTCCGCGAGGACGCGGTGCGCACGCTGCTCGGCAGCGGCCGCTATCCGGCGCGCAATATCGATCAGAATATCGGCGACTTGAAGGCGCAGGTTGCCGCCTGCGTGCGCGGCGCGGCCGACCTCCGCGCGCTGTGCGACGAAGCCGGACGCGGCGTCGTCGCGGCGTATATGGGACATCTGATGGCCAATGCCGAAGCCTCGGTGCGGGCGGCGATCACGCGGCTGAGCGACAGCGACTTCACCTATGCCATGGACAACGGCGCGGTGATCCGCGTGACCGTGCGCATCGACCGGCAGGCGCGCTCGGCATTCGTCGATTTCACCGGCACGAGCGCGCAGCAGCCAAGCAACTTCAACGCACCGCGCGCCGTCGTTCGCGCCGCGGTGCTGTACGTGTTCCGCTGCCTGATCGACGACGACATTCCGTTGAACGACGGTTGCATGCGCGCGATCGAGATTGTCGTGCCGCCCGGCTCGATGCTCAGCCCGGCGTGGCCCGCAGCCGTGGTCGCGGGGAATGTCGAGACCAGCCAGGTCATCACCGACGCGCTGTTCGGCGCGCTCGGCATCATGGCGGCAAGCCAGGGCACGATGAACAATTTCACCTTCGGTAACGCCCGGCACCAATATTACGAGACGATCTGCGGCGGTTCGGGAGCCGGGCCGGGGTTCGACGGTACCGCGGCGGTACAAACACACATGACCAACAGCCGCCTGACCGATCCCGAGGTGCTCGAAAGCCGCTTTCCGGTGCTCGTCGAGAGCTTCGCCATCCGTGCAGGGTCGGGCGGCGCGG
>CAXTTR010000270.1:0-2138 GCA_964247215.1 uncultured Sphingomonadaceae bacterium | reverse complement strand
GCGGTGTTGCAGCATCACCGGGAGTCAACGCCGTCGAGCGGGCCGACAGCCGTGTGGAAACGCTCGGCAGCGTCGCCGCGATTGACGTCGCTACGGGGGACGTGGTGATTATCGCGACACCGGGCGGCGGTGGTTACGGGGAGCCGGATTGAGCAGCATCTCACCTACCACGCCGGACGCCCGCTCGTGCTGATCTTTGCGGGCATTGCCGTCATCGTCCTCGGCTTCGCGCTGCGCCTGAACCCGCTCGCGGTCGTCGTCGTCGCCGGGCTGGTCACCGGCATCGCCGCCGGGCTGAGCCCGCTCGCGGTGATCGCGGCGCTCGGCAAGGCATTCAACACCAGCCGCTACGTCAGCGTCATCTGGATCGTCGTGCCGGTGATCGGGTTGCTCGAGCGCTACGGCCTGCAGGAGCGCGCACGAGCGCTGATCGCCAGCGTCCGTGCCGCGACCCCCGGGCGCCTGCTGACGATCTACCTCGTCTTCCGCCAGTTCACCGCAGCCGTTGGATTGATCGCCATCGCTGGCCAGGCGCAGACGGTCCGCCCGCTCATCGCGCCGATGGCCGAAGCTGCCGCGGAACAGCGACGCCCGCTTACCCGCGGCGAGGCGCAGCGCGTTCGCGCGATGGCGGCGGCGACCGACAATGTCGGCGTGCTGTTCGCCGAAGATGTCTTCGTCGCGATCGCCTCGATCCTGCTGATCAAGGGCTTTCTCGAAGTGAACGGCATCGCCGTCAGCCCGTTCGGGCTTTCGATGTGGGCGATCCCGACAGCGATATGCGCGCTGCTCGTTCACGGCTTCCGGCTGTGGCGCTTCGACCGCACGCTGCGCTAGCTGGCTGCAGCGATGATCGGATTGCCGCAGCTCTACCTCCTGGCAGGCGCGATGTTCGCCAGCTTCGCCGTGCTGAGCCTACGCGATCCCAGCAACCCCAAGCGCTTCGGCAACGCGGCGTTCTGGGGCCTGCTGGCGCTGAGCTTCCTTGCCGGCGACCGGCTCGGCGATACCGGCAACGGCATGCTCGTGCTGGCGCTCGCGGCGCTGGCGGGAACCGGTGCGCTCGGCCGCGGGGTGCCGCGCACGACTTCGGGCGATGAGCGACGGTCGCTGGCGGCGCGCTACGGCAATACGCTGTTCGCCGCCGCGCTGATCGTTCCTGCGGTGGCGCTGACCGGCACGCTGACCTTCGCCGCGACCGGCCTCGTCGACCCCAAGCAGGTGACGCTGGTGTCGCTTGGGATCGGCACGCTGCTCGCGCTGCTGGTCTGCGCCACATGGCTGCGCCCGCCGGCGTCGGCGCCGTTGCAGGAGGCGCGGCACATCCTCGACGCGGTCGGCTGGGCAGCGGTGCTGCCGCAGGCGCTCGCGGCGCTCGGCGCGGTGTTCGTGCTGGCGGGTGTCGGCGGTGCGGTCGGCGACCTGCTCGGCCCGGTGCTGCCGCATGGCAACCGGCTTGCGGCGGTCACCACCTACACGCTCGGCATGGCAGCGTTCACGATGGTGATGGGCAATGCCTTCGCGGCGTTTCCGGTGATGACCGCCGCGATCGGATTGCCGCTGCTGGTCCGCGGCTTTGGCGGTGATCCCGCGCCGGTGTGTGCGATCGGCATGCTCAGCGGCTTCTGCGGCACGCTGATGACGCCGATGGCGGCCAACTTCAATATCGTCCCCGCGACGCTGCTCGGGCTCGACGACCGCTACGCCGTGATCAAGGCGCAGCTCGGCACCGCGCTGCCGCTGCTCGGCATCAACACCGCGCTGCTCTATTGGCTGGCGTTCCGGTGAGGCTGACCACCGAGCTTGCCGAACGCTTCGCCCGCATCGCGCTCGGGCATGTGGCGCGCGAGTATCCGCACAAGCTCGATCATGTCCTTAACGGCGACGGCGACGCGCTGCCGCCGCGCGTCTTGCACCCGGTGTTCTTCGGCAGCTTCGACTGGCACAGCTGCGTCCACGGCTGGTGGCTGCTGCTCCGCCTGCGCGCGCTTTATCCGGCATTGGCACAGGTAATCGACCCGCTGGCGGACTCGACGTTCACTTCCGCCAAGCTCGCGGTGGAGGAGGCCTATCTCGACCGCGCCAACAGCGGCGGGTTCGAGCGGCCGTACGGCTGGGCGTGGCTGCTGGCACTCCAC
>CAXTTR010000269.1:0-4487 GCA_964247215.1 uncultured Sphingomonadaceae bacterium | reverse complement strand
CCGCGATGGCGCTCGAAATGGCGGTGTGGAAGTCGTCGGTGGCGCAGGTCCACAACGACGTCGCGGTGATGCAGAAGATCATCGACGAGGGTCACGGCGGCTTCAAGCTCGCGCCCTGGGACTATCGTTATTATGCCGAGAAGGTCCGTAAGGCGAAGTACGACCTCGATCTGAACGAGGTGAAGCCGTACCTCCAGCTCGACCACGTCCGCGAGGCGATGTTCTACGCCGCCGGGCGGGTCTATGGCTTCAGCTTTACCAAGGTCGACGGACTGCCGGTGTTCCACCCCGAGGTTACCGTCTACGAGGTCAAGGACCGCGGCGGGCACCATGTCGGGCTGTGGTATTTCGATCCGTACGCGCGTGCCGGCAAGAATTCGGGCGCGTGGATGAACGCTTATCGCGAGCAAAGCCGCGTCGACGGCGATGTGCCGACGATCGTCTCGAACAATGCCAACTTCATCAAGGCTGCCCCCGGTCAGCCGGTGACGCTGTCGTTCGACGATGCCAAGACGATGTTCCACGAGTTCGGCCATGCGCTGCACGGGCTCAACTCGAACGTCACCTACCCGAGTGTCTCGGGGACTAGCGTGGCGCGCGACTATGTCGAGTTTCCGAGTCAGCTGAACGAGAACTGGTTCCTGACCCCCGAGGTACAGGCGTTGCTGGTCAATGCCGCTGGACAGCCGATGCCCGCCGCGCTGGTCGCCAAGATCAAGGCGGCGCATACCTTCAACCAGGCTTTCCTCGTCGTCGAAGCGCAGGCGAGCGCGATCGTCGATATGAAGCTCCACCTTGCGGGCGACGTGCCGATCGACCCCAAGGCGTTCGAGAAAGCGACGCTGACCGAGCTCGGCATGCCCGACGAGATCGTCATGCGCCACCGCATCCCGCAGTTCGGTCACATCTTCGCGGGCGACGGCTATGCGGCGGGCTATTACGGCTATCTGTGGGCCGAAGTGCTCGACCACGACGCCTATGCGGCGTTCACCGAAGCGGGCGGGCCGTATGATCCCGCCGTTGCCAAGCGGTTGCACGATGACATCACCTCGGTCGGCAACACCGTCGATCCGGCGGTGGCGTTCCGCAACTTTCGCGGGCGCGACACCAAGCCCGACGCGTATCTGCGCGACAAGGGCTTCCCCGTCCCGGCGGCGAGCTAGGTGGCCGCACCGGCGCGGCACACGGCGGACACACGCGCAGCGGGGCCGACGCTGCATGCCCGGATCAAGGCAGCGACAAGCGCCGCTCACGAGATTGTCGACGCGCATTATAGCCGGTTTGATCTCGGTGACCCGCAAGGCTACCGCGATTTCCTCATTGCACACGCTGCAATCGTGCCGCGTTGCGAGGCGGTGCTCGATGGGTCGGGGGTGGCTGGTCTATTACCGGACTGGGAAGAACGGCGGCGAACCCCGGCGCTGCTTGCCGATCTTGCGGCGCTCGACTGCACGGCAGCGCATGCCGACTGTGCGGTAGCGCCCCTTGCCGCGTCCGAAGCCTGGGGTATGCTGTACGTGCTCGAGGGATCGCGGCTTGGCGGCGCGGTGCTGGCGAGCCGGGTGCGCGCCAATCCCGACGCGCGGTGCCGCGACGCGGTACGTTATCTACGCCACGGCCAAGGCGCGCGACTGTGGCCGACTTTCCTGCAAGCGTTCGATAATATAGCAGTAACGATCGCGCAATTTGAACGGACTACCGCGAGCGCATTAGAAACGTTTTCGTTTTTTACGCGAAATCGCTAGAACGGACGGGCAAACGGGGCGGGCAATGGATAAGCAGGACTCAGCGGAGACGCTTGCAGGCGCTAGCGGCGAAGTCGTAGGCACGTGGACCAGTAACGATACGGCTGCGTGCGACCGCGAGTTCATCCATGCGCCGGGGGCGATCCAGCCGTATGGGATGCTGCTGATTGCCGAGCGCGGGACCGGGCGCATCGTTGCCGGGGCCGGCGACATCGAAACGCGACTCGGCGAGAATTGGCTGGGCCAATCGCTGACGGGCCTGCTCGGCGCGGCGGCCGGAGCGCAGGCGGCAGAGGTCGAACGTGGCAGCAGCGCCGCCGGTGGCGCGCCGGTCATCGGACGCAGCGAAAGCTTTCACGCCACCTTTCGCATCGTCGGCGACCACCTCGCCGCCGAACTCGAACCCCTGGACGAGCAGCCGGGTTCGGCCGCGAACCGCCTCGCTGCGCTTGACGCCATCGGTGTAAGCTTCGAGGGCGCCGCCGACTTCCAGGCGCTGTGCGAGACCGCCGTCGCCGCCTTCCGCCAGCTGACCGGGTTCGAGCAGGTACTGCTCTACCGCTTCCACGACGATGCGGCGGGTGCGGTTATCGCCGAGGATCAGACTCCCGAACTCGCGTCGTTCATGAATCACCACTTTCCGGCGGCGGACATTCCCAAGCAGGCGCGGGCGCTGTACCTGCGTAACCGTATCCGGCAGATCCCCGACATCCGCTACCGGCCCGCGCCGATCCGTCCAGGCCCGCACTGGCAGTCGTTCGACATGAGCGACATCGGGCTGCGCAGCGTCTCGCTCAAGCACCTCGAATATATGATCAACATGGGCTTCGATGCGTCGGCATCGATGTCGGTGATTGTCGACGGCAAGTTGTGGGGGCTGATCTCCTGCCACCACCGGACGCCGCGGCGCCTGTCATACGAAACGCGCGTCGCCTGCACGGTGACCGCGTCAGTGCTGGCGACGCAGATCAAGGCGCGCGATGATGCCGAAAGCTACCGCCAGCGGGTTCGGCTGCGCTCGCAGGAGGACGCCGTCGTCGCCTCGATCGGCGGCATCGCGACCCTGAGCGTGTTTTTCGCCGATTGCGGCGAGGACCTGTGCCGGATGCTTCACGCCAACGGCTTTGCCGCGGTGCAGGGCGACGACGTCTATCTCGCTGGCAAGTGTCCGGCCGAGGCCGACGTTCGCGCCGTCGCGGCATGGGTCCGGCTACAGGCGCTGGTGCAGCCGCTCAACACCAACCGGCTTTCGTCGCAGTTTGCCATTGCCGAGCGCTTCCAGGAGCGCGCCAGCGGCCTGCTCGCGGTGACGCTGTCGACCGAGGAGCCGATGATCCTGATGTGGTTCCGCGCCGAACAGCGCCAGATCATCGAATGGGCCGGCAACCCGCACAAGGCCGCGACCGGCCCAATCGGCGAACTGACGCCGCGCGCTTCGTTCGCGGCATGGGTGGAAACCGTGCGCGGGCGCTCGATACCGTGGGCATTGCCCGAAATCGAGGCCGCCAATCGCCTGCGCCGCGTGCTGTTCGAGGTGCGCCAGAGCCGCCGTCTCCGCGCGCTCAATCTCGAGCTCAGCGCGACGATCGCCGATAACGAGAGCCTGCTGATGCAGAAGGATTTCCTCGTCAAGGAAGTCCACCACCGGGTGCAGAACAGCCTCGCGCTGGTGTCGTCGTTCCTGGGCATCCAGGCGCGTGCCGTCGGCAGCGAGACGCTCAGCGCCGAGCTGGCCGAGGCGCAGCGGCGGCTGGCGGCGGTTGGCCTCGTGCACCGGCGGCTGTACAGCGGCGACCAGCTGCAGACGGTCGACCTCGGGCGCTATCTCGAAGACCTGTGCATCGACATGACCTCGTCGATGGGAACCAACTGGACCGGCCGGATCAGCTTCGACCTCGTGCCGCTGCTCGTGCCGACCGACCGCGCCGTCAACGTCGGGCTGATCCTGACCGAGCTGCTGATCAATGCCAACAAATACGCCTACACCGGAGGCGCGGGGCCGATCGCGGTTGGGCTCCAGCAGAACGGCAGCGATTTCCAGCTTACCGTCGGCGACCGCGGGCCGGGTAAGGACCGCACGCATCAGGGCTTCGGCAGCCGCATGTTGACCGCGATGGTCAAACGGCTGGCCGGTACGATCGACGAGCGTGATAACACGCCGGGGCTGCTGGTCACGGTGACCGCGCCGGTCGAGCAGCCGCGGTAGCAGCGTCTAGCGTTCCCGCCCAACCCAGTGCAGCGCCGGGCCATGCAGCTTGAGCCAGGCGCGCGCTGGTGCCGGGTCACCGCCGTTGAGTTCGCTCGCAAGCTGCCAGAATGCGCTACCGTGGTCGGGGTGGACAAGGTGCGCCGCTTCATGCGCGACGACGCTGTGGCGGACCCAGCCGGGCGCGAGAATCAGCCGCCAGCTATAGGCGATGCGCGGCGGCCGCGCCCCGCAGCTACCCCAGCGCGCGGCGGGATCGCGCACCGTGACTTGCTGGAGCGGGCACTTGATGCGTGCTGCCAGCGCGCGCGTCGCAGGCTCCAGCTCGGTCAGCGCCGCAGCGCGCAGCCAGCGTAAAGTGCGCCCGCCGACGGTCGCCGCAGCCCCGCCGAGGAGCAGCCGGTCGCGCTCACGTACGGCACCGCGCGGGCGCGCGGGCTGCCAGTCGAGCGTCAGCCAGCCACCGTCGAAGGGCACCCGCGCGCCCGGCACGAGCCGCAGTGGGCGCGGCCAGGCGGCAATGCGCTGCGCGAGCC
>CAXTTR010000268.1:0-4487 GCA_964247215.1 uncultured Sphingomonadaceae bacterium | reverse complement strand
GACCAGCGGTCTCGCTGTACATCAGCGTGTGATATCAGCGAGGTGTCAACCGGCGCGGGATCTTGGCCCCGGATCGGCGTGCAACTTTGGCTCTGACTCAGATTTGATGAAGTTGAGCGTTGAGGCTGTCTCCTCGATGGGAGTGCAGTGCCATGGCCGGGAAGTTCAGATCGTCATCTCTCGTTCCCAACGGCTTCACCGTTCGGGACATGCACGCCGACGGGGCGGCGGTGGTGATCACGGTGCGCTCGACGGAGTGCGGCGCGACCTGTCCGGGCTGCGGCGTCAAGGGGCAACGGGTCCATAGCCGTTACGTCCGGAACCTGGCCGACCTTCCGATTTCAGGTCGCACGGTTCGCCTCCGGGTCGATGCTCGCCGCTTCCGTTGCGACGAGGAGCGCTGCACGCGCCGCATCTTCGCCGAGCGCACCGCCGCGCTGGTCCCCGGTCGCCGCTCACTGTGCGGTTGGATGCGCTTGGCCATCATCTCGGCCTTGCGTTGGGCGGCCGGCCCGGAGCGAGCCTGGCCAGTCGGCTGGTTCTGCCGGTCAGCCGCGACACGCTGTTGCGCCTGGCGCGCCGGCGAGGCACGCCGGCCTTCCCGCCGCCGCGCGCGATCGGGATCGATGACCGGGCGTGGAAGCGCAACCACCGCCACGGCACGCTGAGCCACCACGTCACGCGCGTGACGTCCGCGCGCACCATCGCGCGGCTGATGACGGCCGAGCCTGACGCGCTCTCCCGCTCGCAGACCATAACCGTCGCAGCATTGGAGGCGGGCGTAGCGGCGCTGGTGGAGGCGCGCGGGGTCACCGCCGCGTTCCACCGGATGGTGCGTCAGAAGCGCGAGGGCGCGCTGGGAGAACGGCTGGAGCGGGCTCGAACCCCCTTCGCCAATGGCCTCGCGCGCGATCACGCCGCCGTGGAGGCCGCCATCGCGACCGCCTGCTCGAATCCCAAGCCGAGGGGCAGATCACCAAGTTTAAGCTGGTGGAGCATGCGTGGTCAGCTCCCCGTGATCACGTCATCAAAATGGCGACAAAGCTAAGGTTGGACGCCTATCAGCCCCGATCGGCGTCGACATTGCAGGCCGATTCACAGGCTCGCAGGCCGCTCGCCGCTGACACCCGGTCGCGGACGGCCACGCTGCCGTTTCGGCTCCTCGGAACTGGACACTTGTTCAGATTCCAACATACGGCCTCTCTGGCGATGCCCAGACTGTCTGCATTCGGGTAGGCAGCTCCGGATCAGGGTTGAAAAGCATGATGGGCGGTTCGTCGAAAGCCTGGAATAGTGAACTCGTCCGCAACTGGCTGGAAAGCCGTTGCGAGGCTGCTAGGCTTGAGCAAGCGGCGGCGGACAGGCGAGGGTACAGGGCTCAAGACGATTATGACAAAGCAGCTGCCGAAGAATGGGTCTGCCGGACACTGAAGACCGCGGGGCGCATCGATGACCAGGCGGCGTTCGCTGCGCAGCTTGAGGAAATGCTCGCTCGGGATGAGTATGGGGCCATCGGCATCTATGACGACCGGCGCTTCGACCGGCACGTCCGTACCAACCTCAGAAAACTGGCCAAAATGACCAAGGCCAATGATGGATTCGCGAACACGTTGCGCTATCAAGATTGATGCACCGCTATGTGGTGGCGTGAAGTTCAGGAAATCAGGTAAGGACATGGCCCGCAAACATCCGAAACATGAGCCCCATGCAGACGCCCATCGCGAGGACAACGTGCCGCCGACAGCGATAGCCTGCTGGCTTTGCGGCAGGCATACCGGCAAGACCATTGTACGGCTAAGAAGCAACGCTGATTAGGCTGCGGGCTTTGACCCACAGGTGGACGTTCAGCGGGTCCTTACGGCTTCCGGATGCCAGACATTCGTTTCCGGAGGCTCGTGCGTTCCTGTCCCACGACAAAGGAGAAGGCCATGAACTCCACACGGACTCCCGGCAACGAGCCCGACGCTGGCGATATGTCCACGGAGCCCGGCACGGGAGGCCCGAATGATCAACCGGACAAGCATGATTTGGCCGACGATGATGCCGAAAAGCTTGGTGACTTGGCTTAACCCAAGCCCGGTCGGTAGTGGGCGACTGCTATCCAGCCGCTAGCTTGACCCGACGACCCAGAACCGGACATTTTCGGCAGCTTAAACGCTCACCGAACTCGGACGTCGGTTCAGCTAATCTGCACAGGTCGGGCAGCTCACCCGATGCCCAGGTCAGAGCTGCCGCAGCCGGTTGAACAGTTCAAGCGCGCTGCGCTCCACCCAGCACTCGGCGAGCCGGTCGCCCTCGACCCGCCAGATCGCGATGCCGGAGAACTCGACGGGCCGTCCGTCCGCCGGCAGGCCGAACATGCCGTTGTTGGTGCCGCGCGTGACCCAACGCGACACCACGCGGTCGCCGGCGGCGTCCGTGATGATCTCCAGGTGTGTGTTGGTCGCTCCCCCGACCAGCTCCTGCATGGAGGCGACCCACGCCTTGAACGCCGCCCGGCCTTCGACAACCTGGCCGGCGGTGGTGATGCGGTAATCCTCCGTCATCAGCTCGTCAATCGCGTCAAGATCGTGCGGCGGCGCCCACACGCGTCGAAAGAACTCGCGCGCCAGCGTCTCGGCAGTTTCGGCCATGATAGCTCCTCGCTTCGTTCTTCACTGTTAAGCGCTCGCCGGCGGACTTGTCATCAGACCTGTGCCGAGCCGCCGTCCGCGAACAGCTCGCTGCCGTTGACGAGGCTGCTCGCGTTACTCGACGATGGGCTCGTATCCGGCCGGCTCCGCTCGCAATTAGTGGGAACTGCTCACAGTAAGTGGGAGTATCACGCGATCGTCTTTGTCACCGTTTCTCGTAATTCGACCTGAAAAGACGCGCCGCTCTTTCGAGATCACCGCTGTTCCGTGGCCGGTCACCCATCAAGTTTTTGCGCGATCCGAGCATGGTCCCACGCGCCATCGCGTTCACCACTGCCGCGTCCAGCGCTGGCGGACGTGCCATCGATCGCCTGGAGCGCGGAACCGACGAGCAGCGTGTCGAACAGCGCGGTAAGGCCTGCCGTGTCCACGTCGGGAGCCAGGTCACCCATCTCGACCCCGGCCTGAACGCATGCGGCGATGGCGCGGCGATTCGCCGCCCGCACCTCCGCGGTGATCCTCCTGAGCTCCGCCATCTCCGGCGAGCCGATCGTCGCCGACAGGACGACCAGGCATCCCGGCGCGTGCGCGGGGTCGGTCCGCATTCGCGCCGACTTCCGCAACGCCTGCCCGATGCGATCGCGTGGGCTCAAGCATTCGTCGGTCAGGGGAGCGACCACGGTCCCGTGGCTGGCGAGATACCCCGCGAGCACCTCGCGCTACAGCGCTTCCTTTGACTTGAACGCGGCATGGAAGCTGGCCGACGAGATGTGCCCCATCGCCTCGCGCAGCTGCGCCAACGAGGCGCCCTCGAAGCCATGTCGCCAGAACAGGTCGGTCGCCGCAACGAGCGCCTGATCCCTGTCGAATTCGCGAGGCCGACCGGTCCGCGGCATCAGCGCCGCGTTCCCCAGCGCACTCCGTCAGTGCGCGCTCCGGTGATCGCCACCTTCGCCGGCCTCCGCCCATGGTCAGTGTTGCGCATCGACAGGGAACTCTTTTCGGGACTGACCGTTCCATAATTTCGGTGCAGGAGAATCGGCATGACGAAAACGCCTCTTCAGGTCATTCGTGCGATCTTGGACAACCCCACCGACCTCGACTCTGTCGAGAAGCTGGTTGCCCCGGACGCGACCTATGTGTCGCCAAGCCCTGACAATCCCCAGCGGCTGATGCCCTGGGCCGGCACGAGCCACGGCGGCGCGCGGGCCGTGGTCGCCACCTGCGAGCAGGTCGGCCGCTACTGGTCGAACGAAGGGTTCGCAGTCGAAGACGAGTTGGAGACGGGAGAACGGGCGGCGGTGTTGGGCCGGTTCACCTATCGGTCGACGACGCTCGGCAAGACCGTGACCTCGCCGTTCGCGATCCTCGCGCGGGTGACGGACGGGCGAGTGACGCACATGCAATTCCTGGAGGACATATTCGCGACCGCGGGCTCGTTCCGGGTCGGCGGCGAGGTGGTGTTCCGCGCTGATCCGGACGGCGGCGAGGTGGTGCTGTGAGCGGGGCGGAGATGCGCCCGTTCTGGGCGGACACGCCCGCGCGGACTACGCGGCGCGGCTTTTTCTGGATCGTGGGCGAGCGGGTGAGCGTCGAGGGCAAGACGTGCCAGCGCGCGCCGATGTTTGTCGAATGGGAGGCTCCCGAGCGGGTGACACGACCACACCCGGTCGTGCTGGTCCACGGCGGCGGCTTCCAAGGTACCGAGTGGCTGGAGACGCCGGACGGTCGCCCGGGCTGGGCGCAGCGGCTGGTGGAGGCGGGCTACGCGGTGTTGGTGGTCGACCGGCCGGGCCACGGCCGCTCGCCGTTCCACCCCGAGGTGGTCGGCGCGATGGGGCCGCCGTTCAGCTA
>CAXTTR010000267.1:0-4492 GCA_964247215.1 uncultured Sphingomonadaceae bacterium | reverse complement strand
AAACTGCGCTGCACAGCGGCAAGCAGGCACTGCTGGAGGCCAATGCGGCACTGCACGCCGAAGTCGCGGCGCGCACCCGCGAGCGCAACCTGCTCGGCAAGATTGTCGAAACCACCGACGCGATGATGATGGCGCTCGACCTGGACTTCAACGTGCTGGCGCTTAGCGGCGCGATCGGCAATCACATTGAGCACAAATACGGCGCGCGCCCGCAGGTCGGTATCAACCTGCTCGGCTTGCTCGACGGCCATCCGGAGCATCAGGCGCAAGCCCGCATCGACTGGCAGCCCGTGATGCGCGGTGAAACCGTCGTCGCCGTCGACCAGTTCGAAAACGCCGCGCATGACCAGCGCTGCTACGAGACGAAGTTCCGCCCGCTGCACGACGAGGCCGGTATTCAGATCGGCGCGTATAAATTCGTCTACGACATCACCGACCGCGAGCGCGGCGCGGCGCGGCTGGCGCAGGCGCATGAGGCGCTGCTGCAGTCGCAGAAGCTCGAAGCGATGGGGCAGCTGACGGGCGGCGTCGCGCACGACTTCAACAACCTGCTGACGCCGATTATCGGCGGGCTCGACATGCTGCAACGCCGCGGCACCGGCGACACCCGCGAGAGGCGGCTGATCAGCGGCGCGCTACAGTCGGCCGAGCGCGCCCGCGTCCTCGTCCAGCGGCTGCTGGCGTTCGCGCGGCGGCAGCCGCTGCAGCCGGTGCCGGTCGATATCGGCGCGCTGATCGCCAACATGGCGGACCTGATCCGTGACAGCATCGGCGTCAATATCGCTGTGACAGTCAGCGTTGCCGAGGCGCTGCCGCCCGCCGTCGTCGACCCGGGCCAGCTCGAACTCGCGGTGCTCAACCTGTGCGTCAACGCGCGCGACGCAATGCCCGGCGGCGGCTCGATCGCGCTCGCCGTCGCGGTCGAGACGGTCGGTTCGACCAACAACGGCGGGCCTGTGCCGGGTAATTACATTCGGCTGTCGGTCACCGACAGCGGCATCGGCATGGATGAGCCGACACGGCTGCGCGCCGTCGAGCCGTTCTTCTCGACCAAGGGCGTCGGCAAAGGCACCGGGCTCGGGCTGTCGATGGCGCACGGGCTTGCGTCGCAGCTCGGCGGCGCGCTGACGATCGCCAGCCGCCACGGCCACGGTACCACCGTCGATTTGTGGCTGCCGGTCAGCGCCGTCATGCCGCCGGTCGTCGAGCGACGCGCCTTGCCGACCGGCACCGAGGCGTTCGGCGGCAAGGTGGCGCTGCTCGTCGATGACGACGACGGTGTCCGGCGCAGCACCGCCGACATGCTCGGCGAGCTCGGCTTCACCGTGCGGCAGGCGGCGTCGGGTCCAGCGGCGCTCGCGGCGCTTGAGCATGGGCTCGGCGTCGACGTGCTGATCACCGACCATCTGATGCCCGGCATGACCGGCGGCGAACTCGCAGCGATGCTCAAGCTTAACCGCCCGCAGCTGCCGGTGCTGATCGTCTCGGGCTTCGCCGAACACGCCGGCATCGACCCCGGCATCGCGCGGCTGGCAAAGCCGTTCCGCCGCGCCGAACTGGCGCAGAGCCTTGCCGGATTGCGATTGGGGCGGAGCCCCGCAGACCGGCGCGGGTAGGCGGCTATCTGGCCTTGATCGAGGCGTCATCCTCGACCCGCTCAGATTGATTGCAGCTTACTTCAGTCGACGCGCATCGCCTCCGCCGCCAGGGCATCTGCCTCCAGCAACAATGCCTCGTCCGCTTCGCCGAACACCCGCTCGCGGCCGACTTCGAGCAGCACCGGTACCGCCAGCGGCGAGACCCGCGGCAGGTCGCGGTGGACCAGCGATGTCACCGAGCGTTCGAGCAGCGCGGCGAGGCGCGCGATGTCGGTAAGCTTGGTGCGCGCGTCGGTCCACGCCGCGGTGAGCAGCAGGTGGTTCGGCTCGTGGCGACGCAGCACGTCGTAGATCAGGTCGGCGGAGAAGGTCACCTGCGTGCCGGTCTTGCGCTGGCCCGGCTGGACGCGCTCGATCAGCCCGGCGATCACCGCGACCTCACGAAAGGCCCGGCGCAGGAACGGCGAGGCAGTGATCCACTCGCGCAGCTCGGCTTCGAGGACATCGGGCGAGAACAGCGGCCGCGGGTCGATGACCGGCTTCAGGCTCCACGTCGCGACGATATAGTCGCTGCCGACAAAACCGAGCGGCTGCAGCCCCGCCGCTTCCATGCGCTGCGTCAGCAGCATGCCGAGCGTCTGGTGCGCCAGCCGCCCCTCGAAGCCGTACGCCACCATGAAATAGCGCCCGTCACGCGGAAATGTCTCGATCAGCAGGTCATCAAGCCCCGGCAGCACCGAGCGCTGGGTCTGGATCGCCAGCCATTCGTGGACATCGCCGGGCATCTCGTCCCAGCGCTCGGGCGAGTTGAGCAGCCCGCGCACCCGCGCCGCGAGGTTGGTCGACAGCGGCATCCGGCCGCCGACATAAGTGGGCACGCGCGGGTCGCCCTTGCCGAGCTTGACGAGCATATCGGGGCCGTCGAACGCGGTCACTTCGAGCGTCAGCCCGGCGAACATGAAGCTGTCGGTAATGCGCAGCTGGCTGGCGAACCACTCCTCGACCTTGCCCAGCGAGCGCCCCCGGCGTCCGAGCTTGACGTTGAGCGCCCCCGCCTCGACGATCGTTCCCGCGTTCAAGCGGTGCTGCAACGCCATGCGCGGGTGCGAGACGCGGTACATCCCGTCTGCCCCAAGCGTGATCCGCTGGTAACGGTCGTAGGCCTTGAGCGCGTAACCACCCGTGCTGACAAAATGCAGCGCCGCGTCGAAGTCGGCGCGCGGCAGCCCGGCGTAGGCGGCCGCGCCGCGCACCTCGGCATACAGGTCATCGGGCGCGAACGGCGCGGCGCAGGCGACCGCCATGATGTGCTGCGCGAGCACGTCGATACTGCCCATGCGGAACACGTCGACATCGAGCTCGTGCGCGAACACCGCGTCGTGCGCCGCCAGCGACTCAAGATATTCAAAGCGGTTGCCCGGCACGATCACCGCCTGGCTCGGCTCGTCCATGCGGTGGTTGGCGCGGCCGATGCGCTGCAGCAGCCGCGATGCGCCCTTGGGGGCACCCATCTGGACCACGAGATCGACGTCGCCCCAGTCGATGCCGAGGTCGAGGCTCGACGTCGCGACGATCGCCCGCAGGCGGCCGCTCGCCATGGCGTTCTCGACCTTGCGCCGTGCTTCGGGAGCGAGGCTGCCGTGGTGGATGCCGATCGGCAGCGCGTCCTCGTTGACCGCCCACAAATCACGGAACACCAGCTCGGCCACCGCGCGCGTGTTGACGAAGACGATGGTCAGCTTGTGCGCATCAATCAGCTCATAGACGCGCGCCGCCGCATAGCGTCCGTTGTGCCCGGCCCAAGGAATACGCCCGTCGGGAACGAGAATATCGACGACCGGCTCGACTCCGGCGTCGCCGATGACCAGCTTGACGCTGCTCGCGTCCGCATCGGGCGCGAGCCAGCCCTGGTACGCCTCCGGATCGGCGATCGTCGCCGACAGCCCGACCCGCCGCAGCCCTGGCGCGATGACCTGCAGCCGCGCCAGCGCCAGCGCCAGCAGGTCGCCGCGCTTGGTCGTCGCGAAGGCGTGGATCTCGTCGACGATGACGGTGCGCAAGCCGCCGAGCATCCGCGCCGCATCGGGATAGCTGATCAGCAGCGACAGCGACTCGGGCGTCGTCAGCAGGATTTGCGGGGGGTTATCACGCTGGCGCTTCTTGCGGTCCGACGGCGTGTCGCCGGTGCGCGTCTCGACCCGGATGTCGACCCCCATCTCGGCGATCGGATCGATCAGGTTGCGCGCGACGTCGACGGCGAGCGCCTTCAGCGGCGAAACGTACAGCGTGTGCAGCGGTGCGTTGGATGCGTCGGCGTCGGGATCAGCAGCCGCGTTCTCCGCCGCCTCGATCAGCTCGGTCAGCGTCGGCAGGAACCCCGCGAGCGTCTTGCCTGCCCCCGTCGGCGCGACGAGCAGCGCATGTTCGCCCGCCCGCGCCGCCGCCAGCATCTCGAGCTGATGCCGCCGCACGCTCCAGCCGCGGCGGCCGAACCAGTCGCGGAGGGGAGTGGGAAGTTTGGACACCAGCGGGAACTCAGTCCCGCTCAAGCCGCCGCTGCCCGCTATTGTACATTGCCACTTCGAGGATACTCTCGACGCGTACCAGCCGATCGCGGAAGTCACCCTCGCGCGCCTCGAGCCGCTCAAGCCGCCCGGCCAGCGCGGCGATGCGGTCCTCAAGCGTCAGCAGTAACTTGCTCGTGGTG
The DNA here is from genome assembly GCA_964247215.1 of uncultured Sphingomonadaceae bacterium. Taxonomy (GTDB): domain Bacteria; phylum Pseudomonadota; class Alphaproteobacteria; order Sphingomonadales; family Sphingomonadaceae; genus Polymorphobacter_B. Next base: position 187 of record CAXTTR010000267.1, on the reverse strand, counting down.
ACGAGACTGCCGAGGACACTCACGCCGCAAGTTCGCGCAGGGACGAAAAGTCGAGCCCCGGCGGGTTGGCGGCAAGTTCGGCCATTACCTTGGCACGGTAGTTTGTCTCCCGTTCGTCGTCATCGTGACCGGCTGACGATGCCAATGTAGCGTCGACGCGCGCGATCATGCGTTCGACCGACGCCTG
>CAXTTR010000266.1:2037-4503 GCA_964247215.1 uncultured Sphingomonadaceae bacterium | reverse complement strand
GTGAATCCGTCGTCACTGGTCGAGCCGCGCCCGTAGCGCACACAGATCGGCCCACGCCAGCGCCTTATGCGCGGGCTGGTTTAGCAGGTAGCTTGGGTGAAATGTCGGCAGCACCGGCACTTCGAGGTCGCCGACGCGCGTCACCTGCCAGCGCCCGCGCAGCCGGTTGATCCCCGACGTTACCCCGCACAGCGCCGCTGTCGCGACACCACCGAGCGCGAGGATGGCACGGGGCCGGGCCAGCTCGATCTGCCGCTCGCGCAACGCGGTGAGAGCGGCAGCATCGGGACCACTTGTCCAGTAGGTCACGTTGGTCAGATAGGCTGATCCGCGATCCCGCCCAATACTGGCAAGCATGCGGTCGAGAAGCAGGCCCGCTTGGCCGGCGAAGACGTGACCCGCGGCGAAATCATCGGCGGTCGGCGCGTCGCCGAACAGCATGAGTCCGCTCGCAGCGTCGCCCGCGTCGAACAGCGGCGGCGATACCGGGTAGAACTGCGCTGCCGCGGCGGTAAGCGCTGGCAGGCTGTCGGCGCTGGCGGCGAGCTGGCGAGCCTCGGTGCCGGAGCTCTTAGCGACCTGCGCGGCTACTCGCCGAGGCGCGGCCGGCGTGACTGCCGCGTCAGGCTGGTGTGCGGGTTGGAGCGTCGCCCCGCGCTCGCCCAGCCAGTCGCGCGGCGCGTCGTCGACCAGCGTGTCCACCCCCGCGTCGACCAGCCAGCCGAGCGCGGACGCGAGTTCGCCGCGTGTGACCTGTACCCCAAAGCTCATGACAGTCGCGACTTTGTGCGGCACCCCGGGGTCTGGTCAACGGGTACCTGCGACCGTATCTGGTCAATCATTGCAATTGTGCGACAGGTTGGTGGAATGACACGCGAGTCGATGCCCTATGATATCGTCATCGTCGGCGGCGGCCCGGCCGGGTTGTCGGCGGCGATCCGCGCCAAGCAGGCGGCGGCGAGCGCTGGTATCGAGCTTGCGGTCTGCGTCATCGAAAAGGGTGCCGAGATCGGCGCGCACATCCTGTCGGGCGCGGTGATCGATCCGATCGCGCTCGACGAGCTGCTGCCCGAGTGGAAGGACCTCGACAGCCCGCTGACGGTGCCGGTCACCGAAAGCCATCACTGGATTTTGACCGCGAAGAAGCAGTATGAGTTCCCGCATGCGCTGATGCCGCCGTTCATGAACAACAAGGGCTGCTACACGCTCAGTCTCGGCAACTTCTGCCGCTGGCTGGCGACGCAGGCCGAGGCGCTCGGCGTCGAGATCTTCCCGGGCTTCGCCGCCGCCGAGGTGCTGTTCAACGACGACGGTTCGGTCAAGGGCGTCGCCACCGGCGACATGGGCGTCGCCAAGGACGGCACGCACAAGCCGAGCTACCAGCCCGGCCTCGAACTCCACGCCAAGTACACCTTTTTCGCCGAAGGGGTGCGCGGGCATCTGTCGAAGCAGCTGATCCGCCAGTTCGATCTCAACAAGGATTGCCAGCCGCAGGTTTACGGCATCGGCATCAAGGAGCTGTGGGATATCGACCCGGCGCTGCACGTGCCCGGCCGCGTCATCCACACGCAGGGCTGGCCGCTGGCCGAGGCGAACGGCGGCGGCTGGATCTATCATCAGGCGAACAACCAGGTCTCGCTCGGGCTGGTGACGTGGCTCAACTATTCGAACCCGTACCTGTCGCCGTTCGACGAGATGCAGCGCTGGAAGACGCATCCGGCGGTCAGGGCGATCCTGACCGGCGGGCGCCGCGTCAGCTACGGCGCGCGCGCCATCAGCGACGGCGGCTGGCAGTCGGTCCCCAGGCTGACCTTCCCCGGCGGCGCGCTGATCGGCTGCTCGGCGGGGTTCGTCAACGTGCCGCGCATCAAGGGCAGCCACACCGCGATGAAGACCGGCATGATGGCCGCCGACGCCGCCGTCGCCGCGATCACCGGCCAGCGCGCGGGCGACGAACTCACCGCTTACGGTGACGCCTATCAGTCGAGCTGGGTCGAGAAGGAGCTGCGCGGCGTCCGCAACACGCTGCCCGCCGTCGAGAAGTTCGGCAACGTCGCCGGCACCGGCATCGCGGGCGTGACGATGTGGGCCGAGCATCTTGGCCTGCGGCTGCCGTTCACCATGAAGCACCACAAGGACAACGAGCAGCTCAAGCGCAAGGACCATGTCAAGAAGATCGACTACCCCAAGCCCGACGGCGTCTTCAGCTTCGACAAGCTGAGCAGTGTCTTCCTGTCGAACACCAACCACGAGGAAGACCAGCCGGTCCACCTGACGCTCAAGGACGCCAGCGTGCCGGTCGACGTCAACCTCGCGCTCTACGACGAACCCGCCCAGCGCTACTGCCCGGCGGGCGTGTACGAGATCGTCGGTGCCGAGGAAGACCAACCCCGCCTGCAGATCAACGCCCAGAACTGCGTCCACTGCAAGACCTGCGATATCAAGGACCCGACGCAGAACATCATC
>CAXTTR010000266.1:593-2027 GCA_964247215.1 uncultured Sphingomonadaceae bacterium | reverse complement strand
CATCATCTGGGTGGTGCCGGAGGGCGGCGGAGGGCCGAATTATCCGAATCTGTGAGGGGGGCGAGGGCTGCAGTTTCAAGTTGTTGCACCGCCAGCCGTGAACCCAATCCCGGCGCGCGCGTTCGGGCGGCAACCAGTCCGTGGCAGTATTGCTGCAGCGCTGCACTGTTTCAGTTGATCCCGATTGGACCTCCAATGCGCGTGCTTCTCGTCACCGTGGTCGCCTTGACCGTTGTCGCCTGCTCGAAGCAGCAGGAGGTCAAGTCTGGGCTGGTCCGCGCCGGCGTCCCCGCGCCGATGGCCGACTGCATGTCGGCCGAGATGTCGAAGCGGCTGTCGGTGGCACAGCTCAAGGAGCTGTCGCGCGCCAACACCGGCGACGGCAAGCCGCTCAACCAGCTCACCATTGCCGACTACGTTGACCGCGCGCAGCGGGTGGGTGACCCGGAAGTGGTGGCCGTCACCGGGCTGGCGGCGGCGTATTGTTCGGGGACGCGTAGGTAGCTGCTCGAATTGCGATGGTACCAACGGTGTTTCAGGCGTAATCCGAGCAAGTGAGATTATCGCCCCGTCTGTTGCGCTTGGCTGTCGTGGCGCTGTGCCTTGTAAGCGCGCCTTCCAGCGCCAAGCAGACGACCGCCGTCGAGCATTGGGCTAAGATTGACACCGCGACCGGCTTTCGCGGCTGGCGCGAGCAGTTGCAGCACATGGCCGATCAGGACAAACGCTTTCCGGTCAGCCACTTCTGTGTCGTCGTCGCGAGCGGTCCGGCGGCACCGCCCGATCGAATGTTCACATGGGCCTATGTGAATTGGCGCGAGGCGGCCTTGCTCTACACCTTCGCGCCGTCGGATGCGCCGCTGTCCGACCTGACGACGTTCAAGGCACCGCTCGATTCGCATAAAGACGTCGTCCCAAGCGAGCGCGATATCAAAGGCAGTACGTATCGCGTCACCCGCGCGTGGGTTCGGAACGTCGAACGACACTGTGCATCGAGCGGCATACAGGTCGTAATAAGGCGATCAAGATGACCGACCTTAGTCTCGCTTCGGACTCAACCGATCAGGGCGCGATGGAGCGGGTATTCCTGCTCGAAACCGCCGATCCATCGCAGAGCCGGTACAAGCGCGAGGACTCGCTTAAGGCGATGCGTTGGATGAAGCAGGTCGTCGACAACCGGCTCGCCGCGCCACGCAAGTCGCGCTTCGGCGAGCCTAGTGACGCAACAACCGAAACCGACATCATCGCCGTCGGCAACCAGTTCGAAGGTTTTGGCGACTACCCGAAACTGAGCGCCGCGTTCGCCGCCAAGCTAGCCACCTTGCTGCACATCGCCAATTCGCTAGCCGACAAGCGTAGCGCCAAGTATCGCGGCTTTGTCGAAGACGCGATCACAGCGGCGACCGAGGCTTCACCGCCGACCGAGGCCAAAGT
>CAXTTR010000266.1:0-583 GCA_964247215.1 uncultured Sphingomonadaceae bacterium | reverse complement strand
AGTCAGCAATCTTGCGGCGTGGCGTACATCGGGCACTGGCTCGCCTGGTGGCGATTTTAAGTTGTGCGCGAGCTTACAGGGGAACGACTTCTACACGGCTAGCCCGGTGCCGGTAATGCGGAAGAGAACGCATTCGCGGCGGCGGTGACATTCTCGAACACTTAGTTTTCCTCGTGCTCGAATAGGCCGCCCCCAAAATAACGCTGTCCTACACTGATCCAATGTGGTTAGTATCGCCGCATGTGCCGCTCCACCCCTTTTACCCGTCGCAGGCTAATCGTCTGCCGGTCAGATGACGCGCACGCCGTACTGCACGTATCACCGGTTTCGAACGAACGGCCGCACCCGCGTAAACGGCGACTTCGGACAAACGCCAAGACATTGTTGTGAAACGGTAATCATCCTTCGTACCTGTCGCTTTTGAGTAACCTTCCGAACCATTCCGACCAGGAGCAGCAGCGCCACGCAGGCCTCTGGCCGCCGGTGAACAAGCCAAGCGGCTCGCAGTCTCGCACCACTTCCCAAATCGACTGCACTCCGCCACTATGCGGCAATGATCCGGTATTCGATATCTGGTGTGCTG
>CAXTTR010000265.1:0-4506 GCA_964247215.1 uncultured Sphingomonadaceae bacterium | reverse complement strand
TCGACATGTATGTCGAGCACAACAGCGTCGATTTCGGCATGGCGGCGCAGAAGATCCCGGGCGACGGCGTCGTCACCGGCTCGGGGACGATCAACGGCCGGCTGGTATTCGTGTTCAGCCAGGACTTCACGGTGTTCGGCGGTAGCTTGAGCGAGCGTCACGCGCAGAAGATCTGCAAGGTTATGGACATGGCGCTGAAGGTCGGCGCGCCGGTGATCGGGCTCAACGACAGCGGCGGCGCGCGCATTCAGGAGGGCGTCGCCTCGCTTGGCGGCTATGCCGAGGTGTTCCAGCGCAACGTGCTGGCTTCGGGCGTGGTGCCGCAGATCAGCCTGATCATGGGGCCGTGCGCGGGCGGCGCGGTGTACTCGCCCGCGATGACCGACTTCATCTTCATGGTGAAGGATTCGAGCTATATGTTCGTCACCGGGCCCGACGTGGTCAAGACGGTGACCAACGAGGTGGTGACGCAGGACGAACTCGGCGGCGCGGTCACGCACACGACCAAGTCGGGCGTCGCCGACCTGGCGTGCGAGGACGATGTCGAGGCGCTGCTGCGGACGCGGACGTTCTTCGACTTCCTGCCGCTCGACAACCGTACCGGGGTGCCGTTCCGCCCGTCCGCCGACGACCCCGAGCGGCTCGAGATGAGCCTCGACACGCTGATCCCGGCCTCGGCGAACCAGCCGTACGACATGCACGAGCTGATCCGTAAAGTCGCGGATGAAGCCGAGTTCTTCGAGCTGCAGCCGGCGCACGCGGGCAACATCATCACCGGCTTCGCGCGCATCGAGGGTAGCACGGTTGGCATCGTCGCCAACCAGCCGATGGTGCTGGCGGGCTGCCTCGACATCGCCGCGTCGAAGAAGGCGGCGCGCTTCGTGCGCTTCTGCGATGCGTTCAGCATCCCGATCCTGACCTTCGTCGACGTGCCCGGCTTCCTGCCCGGTGTCGCGCAGGAGCATAACGGCATCATCAAGAACGGCGCCAAGCTGCTGTTCGCCTATGCCGAGGCGACCGTGCCCAAGATCACCGTAATCACCCGCAAGGCGTACGGCGGTGCGTACGACGTGATGGCGTCGAAGCACTTGCGCGGCGACCTCAACTACGCCTGGCCAACCGCCGAGATCGCCGTCATGGGTGCCAAGGGTGCGGTCGAGATCATCTTCCGCTCGGATATCGGCGACAAGGCCAAGATCGCCGAGCGCACCGCCGAATACGAAGCGCGCTTTGCCAACCCGTTCGTGGCAGCGAGCATGGGCTTCATCGACGAGGTGATCATGCCGCATTCGACGCGGCGGCGGATCGCCATCGGATTACGCAAGCTAAGGACGAAGAAGCTCGAGAACCCGTGGAAGAAGCACGATAATATCCCGCTGTGAGGTACTGGACGCTGTTCTGTGGCGCCCCGGCAGGCTCAGCGGAGTTTGACATCGGGCGGCCGCGACCCATATGATAATGACATTAGCATAGCAGGGGCGACAATGGCGACCGCGGCGAAGATCAGTGACATCCGGCAGCCCTCCTACGAGCCGCAATCGGCGCGGGTTACGGTGCTGATGACACCCGACAAAAAGGCGCAGATCGAAGCCGACGCGGCGCGGCTGGGCATCTCCAGCGGCGAGTATATCCGCCTCGCGGTCGACAACTTCGGCAGCCCCGAGGAGCGTCAGGAACTCGAACTGCTAACCAGCGAGCTATCGGCGGCGATGCCCGGCATCATCGCCGACTTCGATGCGATCAACCAGTCGATCGCCGAGGCCCGCGCGGCGGTCGACGCGGCGCTGCGGTCGACGGGCGCCCGCCATTGAGCTTTGCCGGTGACCTGTCGCGCGCCATCCGCGACGTCATGCTTTACCGCGAGCGCATAGACCAGCTCCGCGGTGCCTTGGCCGGGATCACCGGCGACCTGACCGCACTTTCCCGCGACCACGCCACGCTCGACAGCCGGGTGTCCCGCATCGAGGGTTTCATCGACGGTGCCGCCGCCGCCGCCTCACGTCCTGCCTCCCCGGACCCGCGCCCGAAGCGCCTGCCCAAGCGCAGCTGAAGCGCTCAGGCATATGGTTTCCTTATGCTTGAAGCCACAACCACGCATGGCAGTTCAACGGCCCGGCGGCTTATCTTCCGGCATGAAGAGCGCGGCGTCCGGCAATAGGTGCTGAGCGGCCCGGGCCTTCGGTCGGAAGGACAATACCGGTGGCTCATAACGCCAGTCGCTCAACCAACCCCAAGCCATATAAAGACGCCGGGTTGGATGCGAGCGCGTCGGTGCCGACCGGATTGACGACGACATACCGTGTCGTCGCTAGCGGCACCGAGGCCGGTCCGCGTGCCACCGTGGATCGCCGGCCGCCGTCGGCTATGCAGCAGTGGCTGCGTCGTCGGCACCCGGCGGATGTCTTGCGCCTCGTCTTGATGACCGCTGCGATAATCGCGGTCATACTTGCCCTCCGGCTCGGCTGAACCAGCGGCACGGCTGCGACCTGCCGTCCTCACGGCCGGGCACCGCGTGACAGTGTCTGCGACGCTCGCTACACGGCCTTTGTCATCCTCACAAAGGCTCGTCCTCCATGGCATTCCTGCGCGGTACCTGGCGCTTTCTCGTCGGCGTCAAGGACGCGCTGGTACTCCTATTGCTGCTGCTGTTCTTTGCCGGGCTGTGGGGCGTGCTGCACAGCCGGGGGCCGCTGACGGTACCGGGCGGCGCGGCGCTGGTGCTCAACCTCGATGGGCCGGTGGTCGACCAGCCGAGCGAGCAGTCGACGCTGGCGCTGGCCTCGGGCAACAGCGCCGGGCCGCACCAGATTGCGGTGCGCGACATCATCCGCGCCGTCGACCGCGCCCGCGACGACAGCCGGATCAAGCTGATCGTGCTCGATCTCGACACCTTTATCGGCGCGGGGCAAGCAAACCTGCAGTCGATCGCCGGTTCGCTGCAGGCCTTTCGCAAGGCGGGCAAGCCCGTCTACGCCTATGCCACCGCCTACACCGACGCGAGCTACTACCTTGCCGCGCAGGCCAATCGCGTCGCGATAAACCCGCTCGGCGGCGTGCTGCTGACCGGGCCGGGCGGGCCCAACGTGTACTTCAAGAAGGCGCTGGACAAGCTCGACATCGACGTCAACGTTTTCCGCGTCGGCACCTACAAGTCCGCCGTCGAGCCCTTCCTGCGCAGTGACGCGTCGCCCGAGGCGAAGGCCGCCGAGCAGGCGCTCGTCGACAGCCTGTGGCACAGCTATACCGCCGACGTCCGCGCCGTCCGCCCCGCTGCCGACGTCGATGCCGTGCTGGCCAACCTGCCGGCGCGCATCAAGGCGGCGAACGGCGACCTTGCGACGGTGGCGGTGCAGAGCCACCTCGTCGACCAGATCAGCACCAGTGTCGACTTCGGTCGCGGCATCGCCAAGCTCGTCGGGCGTGGCAGCGACCGGCGCGAGGGCAGCTTCAACGCCGTGCCGCTCGGCCGCTATCTCGCGGCCACCGACAGCGGCAGCTCGGGTCCGGCGGTCGGCATCGTCTACGTCGCGGGCACCATCGTCGATGGCGACGCACCTCCGGGCAGCGCTGGCGGCGACACGATCAGCGCGCTCGTCGCCAAGGCACTGACCAACACCGACATCAAGGCGCTGGTGGTGCGCATCGACTCGCCCGGCGGCTCGGTGCTCGCCTCGGAGCGCATCCGTGAAGCGCTGGTCGTCGCCAAGCAGAAAGGGCTGCCGATCATCGCCTCGTTCGGGCCGGTCGCGGCCAGCGGCGGCTATTGGGTGTCGACGGCCGCCGACATGGTCTATGCGCAGCCGTCGACGATCACCGGCTCGATCGGCGTGTTCGCGGTGATACCGACGTTCAACCGCGCGCTGACGGCGCTCGGTATCGGCACCGACGGGGTCAAGTCGACGCCGTATTCGGGCGACCCCGACATCCTGCGCGGACTGACCCCGGACGCCAAGGCTATCCTGCAAGCCTCGGTCGAGGACATCTACCGGCGCTTCACCGGGCTGGTCGCCAAAGCGCGCAACCTGCCGGTCACCCGTGTCGACGAGATCGGCCAGGGCCGCGTCTGGTCGGGCAAGTCGGCGCTTGATCTCAAGCTCGTCGACGGCATCGGCGGGCTCGACACCGCGGTGGCGGAAGCGCGGCGGCGGGCGCATCTGGCGGTCGACGCGCGCACGATCGATATCGAGCGCAAGCCGTCGATGTTCCTCCAGCTACTCGCCAGCACGCTGTCGAGCGGCAATCAGGAGCCCGACACCCAGGCGGCGCGCGACCCGTTCGGGCAGGCAACGCGGCTCGGTCAGGCGCGCATCCTGTCGGCGATCGGCGAGGCCAGCGCCGTTGCCAGCGGCCCGACGATCCAGGCGCATTGTCTGAGCTGTTCGGGACTGGTCCCGCCTCGGCCCGATTACGTCGCCCGCGCACAGGGGCTGCTGGCGAAGACAATGGCGCTCGCCGGGAGATAGCAGCGGGCTCGCGTGGCAAAATCTCTTTCATGACTCCCGAGCC
>CAXTTR010000264.1:3471-4515 GCA_964247215.1 uncultured Sphingomonadaceae bacterium | reverse complement strand
CGCTTGGGGCGATACTCCTGATAAACGTAGGCGGGGCAGCGCGCGCAGACAGCTGGATGCCACCAACAAGGCGTTCATTCCTGTCGCCGGGCAAGACGGCGCGCCTCACCGTTATCCCACGCGAGATCGCGAGCCCGCTCGCCTACTTCGACGATAAGGTGAAAGGTCGCGAGCCGGCCGGACAAGCTAGCGGCGGCGAGCGCCACGCCCGAGGCATCGTCGAGCGGCGCACATCCTCTGGCTGGGTGACTGTTTGGCAACGCCCGCTCGCCAATGAAGTGTCACCCGTCTCGGCGCTCGTGAGCGACGACGGCACGCACGTCGTCACCTTCGACAACTGGCACAGCATGGGTTTCGGTCGGAACGTGGTGGTGATCTACCGCGCGGACGGAACGATCGTGCGGTCGCTCAGATTGGAGGATTTCCTGCCGGCGACATACATCAGCGCGCTTCCCCGCTCGGTTAGCTCTCTCGAGTGGCACGGCACGGATCGGCTAACACTTGATGGCCGACAAATGCTGGTTGCAGTTGTGGTACCAGCGGCAGGCCGTGCCCCCTTCGGCCCATTGGCAACGGTGGAGGTGACGGTTGACCTATCGACGGGCGTGGTGATCCCGCCTGCTGGCCCCGCGTGGACGCGCGCACTCGCATCCGCCGCGCAGGTGAATGCGGCCGACGCCGCGTATGAAGCTCATCGCAAGGCTACCTTCGTCGCGCCGCTGCGGGCCCCAACAGGCACCAGCGAACCCGAGTGGCATGAATATCTGCGCGAGGCATTCCTACGCCTCGATCCCGATTGGAAGTCGCGCTCGGCTTCCACAACCGTGCTGCGGACGCCAGGTGCGCGCGACTATGCTCCATCGGAAGGCTGGGTCCGCGACGACCTGAACCGCGGGTGGGAAGACGACGTAATGATGATGGCTGCGCCGACCGCGCCCGAACGGCTGGCCGCGATTATAGCCGAGTCGGCTAGGCACCTGAAACCGGGGAGCCGGCGCACGGTTCGCGTCTATGTCGCGGTGCCGGAGGTCCAAGCCGCAGCGA
>CAXTTR010000264.1:0-3461 GCA_964247215.1 uncultured Sphingomonadaceae bacterium | reverse complement strand
CGGTAACTCCGATACGGCAGCGCCCAGAGCGGCTGCTGGGCGAGGTGCCAGACGACTTAATGAATGTCGCTGAGGACAAGTGAGCTTCTCCTCTGCGCTGCCGGGAGTAGCAACAGTGGCGGCGCAATGTCCGGAATTGGGCGAGAGTTGACCTTTATACGTGAAGCTGCATACGTCAAGCTGCAACGAGCATCTCGCGTCCGCCGTCCCTTGAGCCATCCTGCGCCTCCGCTTATGTCCGGGATCGCTCCACAGGACACAGCCATGCTCGACGCCGCCGTACCGCAGACGATCCGCCTTGCCGACTACCGCGCGCCCGACTGGCTGGTGCCCGAGGCGGGGCTGACGTTCAGGCTCGATGCGGCGCGGACGCGGGTGCTGGCGCGGCTGACGGTGATCCGCAATGGCGAGCACGACCGCCCGCTGGTGCTCGACGGCGAGGATCTGACGCTGGTGTCGGTGACGGTCGACGGTCTGCCGGTCGATGCGACTCCGGTGAACGGCAAGCTGACCCTCGCTATCACTGGAGACCACGCCGTCGTCGAGACCGCCGTCGAGACCCTGCCCGCCGCCAATACCAAGCTGATGGGGCTGTATGCCTCGGGCGGCATCCTGTGTACGCAGTGCGAGGCCGAGGGCTTCCGCCGGATAACCTTCTTCCCCGACCGGCCCGATGTGCTGACGCGCTACGCCGTCCGGCTCGAGGCCGATGCGGCGCGCTATCCGGTGCTGCTGTCGAACGGCGACCGTGCCGGGGCAGGGGCCTTGCCCGACGGACGGCACTTCGCCGAATGGGTCGATCCGTGGCCCAAGCCCGCCTATCTGTTTGCCGTAGTCGCGGGCGATCTCGCGGCGTACCGCGACAGCTTCACGACCGCGTCGGGGCGCGAGGTGGCACTCGCGATCTGGGCGGCGGCCGCCGACCTGCCGCGTTGCGCGCATGCGATGGCGGCGCTGAAGACCGCGATGCGCTGGGACGAGGTCAATTACGGCCGCGAGTACGACCTGAGCGAGTTCAACATCGTCGCGGTCGCCGACTTCAACGCCGGCGCGATGGAGAACAAGGGCCTCAACGTCTTCAACTCGAAGTACATCCTGGCCGACGCCGACACCGCTACCGATGCCGATTTCGACGCGGTAGCGACGGTGGTCGCGCACGAGTACTTCCACAACTGGACCGGCAACCGCGTCACCTGCCGCGACTGGTTCCAGCTGTCGCTGAAAGAAGGCCTGACGGTGTTCCGCGATCAGCAATTCTCCGCCGATCAGGGCTCGGCGGCGGTGCGGCGCATCGACGACGTGCGTACGTTGCGCGGCGTGCAATTCCCCGAGGATGCCGGGCCGCTGGCGCACCCGATCCGCCCCGACCACTATATCGAGATCGGCAATTTCTACACCTCGACGGTGTACAACAAGGGTGCCGAGGTCATCCGCATGCTCCACACGCTGCTCGGTGCCGAGGGCTTCCGGCGCGGCACCGATCTGTACTTCGAGCGCCACGACGGGCAGGCGGTGACCACCGACGACTGGCTCGCGGCGATGGCGGATGCGACCGGGCACGACCTGAGCGGCTTTCGCCGCTGGTACGAGCAGGCGGGCACGCCGCGGATATCGGCCGAGCTGCGTCATGATCCGGCAGCCAGGACCGCGACGCTCGAGCTGGCGCAAGCGGTGCCGCCGACGCCGGGCCAGCCCGGCAAGCTGCCGATGACGTTGCCGCTGCGGGTGGCGCTGTTCGACGAAGACAGCGGCGCGCGGGTCGGCGACGAGCGCGTCGTCGAGCTGGAGGGCGCTGCGAGCGTGCGCTTCGAGGGCGTCGCGCGCCCGCCGGTGATGTCGCTCAACCGCGGCTTCTCGGCCCCGGTGATCCTGTCGACGCCGATGTCGCGCGAGGCACTGGCGTTCCTGTCGGCGCACGACGACGATCCTTTCGCGCGCTATGAAGCACTGCAGCGGCTGGCGCTGGCGGTGCTCGCCGATGACGGTCCAGCCGACGATCTGGTCGCCGCGATCGGCGCGACGCTGGCGTCGGGCCTCGATCCGGCGTTCATCGCCGAGGCGGTGCTGCTGCCATCGGAGGCGTTCATCGGCGACCAGGCGGCAACGGTCGATGCCGACGCGATCCATGCCCGCCGCGATGCGGTGCGGCGGCAGGTCTTGGCCGATCTGCGCAAGCAGTGGTGGGCGGCGTACGAGGACCACGGGGCCAACCGTTATGAGCAGACGCCCGAGGCGAAGGGCCGCCGGCGGTTGAAGAACGTCGCGCTCGGCTACCTGCTCGCCGACGACGCGCCCGACGCGGTCGCGGCGGCGTACGCGCAGTTCTCCGATGCCGACAACATGACCGACCGGATCGCGGCGCTCGGCGGACTGGTCAACGCAGCCGCCCCCGAGCGCGAGGCCGCGCTGGCGGTGTTCTACGAGCGCTTCAAGGGCGATCCGTCGGTGATCGACAAGTGGTTCACCGCGCAGGCGCTGTCGACGCGGGCCGATACCTTGGCGCAGGTCGAATCGCTGCGGACGCACCCGGCGTTCAGCCGCGGCAACCCGAACCGGCTGCGCTCGCTAATCGGCGCGTTCGGCGCGAACCAGCTGCGCTTCCATGCCGCTGACGGAGCAGGCTACCGGCTGATTGCCGACGAGGTCATCGCGGTCGACGCGATCAACCCGTCGCTGGCGGCGCGGCTGGTGACGCCGCTCGGGCGCTGGCGGCGGTTCGATGCGTCACGGGGTGCGCTGATGCGGGCCGAGCTCGAGCGCATCGTCGGACGGGCAGGGGTGTCGAAGGATGTGTTCGAGATGGCTAGCAAGAGCTTGGGCTGAAGCCGTCGAGCGCCGCGACGAGCTCGACGAGCCGCGAGCGGGCGGCGAGTAGCGCGGCGGCGCGGCCGGTGAGGATGTCGCGCGCGAGAAAGTGGCCGGTCAGGCGCAGACCGGCGAGGAGGTCGGGAAGGGTTACATCTGCTCCCCTCGCCTGAAGGGGAAGGGGAGCAGAAAGGCGAGGCTCAGCCAGAAACCCCGGCAGCATCAGCAGCTTGGCCTTATACGGCTCCCCCGCGCTCCGGCTTACCGCCTGCGCCGACTTCGGCGACACATAGACCAGCTCGTCCACGGCCTCGGTCGCCGCGCAGCTGGTCAGGTCGAGCCCGAAGCCGAGCTCGGCGAGCAGCAGCAGCTCGTATTGCACCAGCCCGGCCAGCCAGCGCTGCGCCGCTGCGCCGAGCGTCATCGCCTCAAGCAGTCCGTCGAGCGCATCGTACAACCGCGGGTGCGCGTCGCCCTCGGTCAGCGCGGTCGCGGTCAGCGCGGTCAGCCACTCGAGCCCCGCGCCGCCGAGCGCCGTCATTGCGACGACCGTGCGCGCGCGGTCGAGCTCGACCGTCGCGGCGGCGAGCTGGCTGTCGACGCGCGCCACCAGCCGCGCGCGGCGGGATCGGCCTGTTCGGCCACGAGGCGCAGGA